>CALRHC010000004.1 GCA_943359335.1 Candidatus Yanofskyibacteriota bacterium | reverse complement strand
TTTCGATTTAAGTCGCGATATTGGAGGCGATCTGGTTGAAGAGGTTGAGCTTTTAGATAAATACGAAAACGCCGATAAATTCGGTACAGATAAAATTAGCTATACATACCGCATTGTTTACCGTTCTAACGAAAGAACACTCACCACGGAAGAAGTAGATCCAATTCAAACTAAAATTTATCAAGAAACAGCATCCCAATTTAAGGCAGATTTACGATAAAAACGAGAGCGTTTTTTGATTGATTTTTACGACTAAAAATGATAGAATTAATCATTGATAATTAGGTCTTATAAACAAAGCACCTCGCTTTCGCGGGATGCTAGTTTTTACTTAAAATGGCAGAGAAAAATAACAATAATTATACAGCCAAAGACATACATGTTTTAGAGGGTCTTGATCCTGTTCGAAAAAGGCCTGGAATGTATATCGGCTCCACCGGTGTAGATGGTTTGCATCATTTGATTTGGGAAATTGTAGATAACTCCATGGATGAAGCTATGGCGGGTTATGCTAAAAATATTAGTGTTGTTCTTGAGGCCGATAGCAGAGTAAGGGTAGATGATGATGGTAGAGGTATTCCAGTAGAAGTTCATAAACAAACTGGCAAATCTACACTAGAAACTGTTATGACCACACTTCATGCGGGTGGAAAGTTTGGTGGCGATTCCTATAAAATATCTGGCGGTCTGCACGGTGTAGGTGCTTCGGTGGTTAATGCTTTATCAACTTATGTTAAAGCAGAAGTTTGCCGTGATGGTGAGCTTTGGATGCAGGAATATAAACGGGGCGTGCCTGTTGCTAAGGTTAAAAAAGTAGGTAAGTGTGATCAAAATGGAACGTCTGTAACTTTTGAACCAGACCCAGAAATTTTTAAGGAAATTAAATTTAATTACCAAAGAATTCTCGATCACTTACGCCAGCAAACCTACTTAACTAAAGGTGTAAAAATTACTGTTACCGATGCTAGAACAAAACCTTCACAAAGTCATAGCTTCTATTTTGAAGGTGGAATCGTAGCGTATGTTCAATATTTAAATCGTAACAAAGTTAAAAAACAAGAAACAATTTATTCTTGCGATAAAAGCGCAGAAGATGTAAATGTTGAAGTGGCTTTTCAGTATACGGAAGATTTTCAGGGCATAGAACAATCTTTTGCAAATAATATTCACACACCAGAAGGTGGTATGCATTTAACTGGTTTTAGAACAGCTTTAACCAGGAATTTAAACGATTACGCCAGAAAAAATTCTTTCTTAAAAGATGCCGACGATAATTTAACCGGCGAAGATGTGCGAGAAGGTTTAACTGTGGTAATTTCTGTAAAAATTAGGGAACCACAGTTTGAAGGTCAGACCAAAGCTAAATTAGGTAACCCCGAAGCAAGAACTGCAGTAGAATCGGTCGTGTCTGAAACCCTTTCTGAATTTTTAGAAAAAAATCCAACCGAAGCTAGAACAATTTTAGAAAAAACGATTATAGCTAAAAAGGCTCGTGAAGCTGCCAAAGCCGCCCGTGAGACTGTAATTAGAAAAGGTTTATTAGATGGCTTGGCTTTACCGGGAAAATTGGCAGATTGTTCTAATAGAGATCCTGCGGAATCCGAAATATTTATTGTAGAGGGCGATTCGGCCGGTGGTTCAGCTAAACAAGCTCGCAGTAGAATTTTTCAAGCTATTTTGCCGTTACGCGGCAAAATTTTGAATGTAGAAAAGTCACGGCTAGATAAAATGCTTTTAAATAAAGAAGTAAAAGCTTTGGTTATTGCCCTGGGCGCTGCTATTGCCGATGAGTTCGATATAGAAAAAGTTAGATATCATAAAATAGTTTTAATGACAGATGCTGATGTTGATGGTGCGCATATTAGAACTTTGCTTTTGACTTTGTTTTATAGATATTTTCCAAAGATAATAGAAAGTGGATATTTATATATTGCTCAACCACCACTTTATAGAATTCAAAAGGGTAAAGATATTAGATATGTTTATTCCGATGCTGAAAAAGAAAAAACTATCGCCGAAATGTTAAACGTAAAAAACATTGCTTCTGCTAAAGCTTTGGCAGGTAAAAAGTTAAAGATAAAAATTATGGGCGAAGAAGCCGGCGAAGAATCTTTGGAAACAGAAACAGAAAACGAAGCCGGCGTTGTGGGTGAAACAGAAAAGATTTCCGGCGTTAATATACAGCGCTATAAAGGTTTGGGAGAAATGAATCCAGAACAATTATGGGAAACAACAATGGATCCCGCGGTTAGAGTATTAAAACAAGTAAGCGTATCTAGTGCCGAAAATGCAGATAAAATTTTTGATATTTTAATGGGCTCGGAAGTCGGTCCAAGAAAACGTTTTATACAAACTCACGCTAAAACAGTTAAGAACTTGGATGTATAAAAAATATCAAAAATAAAATTAAAATACGCCCCGATGTTTATCGGGGCGTATGCCTTATACAGGAGAATCTATGAATTCTTCTTTCCGAATAGGAGGAAGCTTGAGCTCATTGAGCTCTTTCTGTACTTCGGGGTATTTTTCGGCAAGTCTACAAATGAACACCTCCTTTAGGTGCAGCATTCCTTGTAAGTGAAGTCTTTCTCCTCGAAGCCTAGCAATCTCCTGTAGCAGATAGTTTCTTCCTGGTGTAAGTTTAAAGAGCCAGTTAAGCATGACCACCCTCCTTTTTTAAGGATTGGACTGCATGGTATTGACAGAAAGTATGCCCTAGGAGTATAGTTAAAGTCAAGTATGGCCTGCGGGCCTTTTTTTAAACCTTAAATAATAAAGAAAATGGGTAAATTAACATCATATTTGAAAGACGTACGGGTTGAGTTAGGCAAGGTTAACTGGCCTACTCGTGAACAAACAACCAGATATACTTTGCTTGTTATAGGAGTATCTTTGGGAGTCGCTGTTTTTTTGGGTGGATTAGATTATTTGTTTTCGTTTTTATTGAATACATTTATATTTTAAATAAATTAAAGAACATGGCCCGCCTTCGCCCGTATTTATCAAGTAACGATAAAGAATCAAGCAAGGCTACGGCGGACACATGTTTTTAACTATTCATTTCATTCATAGAAAAACATGGCAAAACAAACATCAAAATATGGGCGAAACTGGTATGTGCTTCATACTCACTCTGGGTACGAAGATACGGTGGCTCGCAATTTAAAACAAAGAATTGAATCTTTAGGTATGCAAGATAGAATTTTTAATGTAATCGTACCTACCGAGAAAAAAATTAAAATAAGAAACGGCAAGCGCCGTGTGATAGAGGAAAAAATTTATCCGGGTTATGTTTTGGTAGAGATGAACGTAACAGACGATTCTTGGTATGTTGCCAGAAACACTCCGCGCGTTACAGGCTTTGTGGGTTCGGGCACTACACCTATTCCGGTTTCCGATGAAGAAATTCACGAAATTCAACGCAGAATGGGTATAGACGAACCTAAGTATAAGATTGACGTTGCGGTAGGAGATGCGGTAAAAATAACGGACGGTCCATTTAAAGATTTTGATGGTAAGGTCTCTGCTGTAGACGAAGAGAAAGGTAAAATCAAAGTATTGGTTTCGATGTTCGGACGAGAGACTCCAGTTGAATTAGATTTTTTACAGATAAAAAAGATATAGAAAAATATGGCAAAAAAAATAAAAACAGTTGTAAAACTTCAGTTGCAGGCTGGTAAAGCAAATCCAGCTCCACCAGTAGGTACCGCATTAGGGCCTCATGGTTTAAACTTGCAGGATTTTTGTTCCAAATTTAACGCAGCTACTGCTGATAAAGGCGACAATGTTATTCCTGTTGAAATAACTATCTACGAAGATAGAACTTTCGATTTGAAATATAAAACACCTCCAGCTTCCGATTTATTAAAAAAAGCAGCTAAAGTAGAAAAAGGTGCCAAGGATCCTTTAAAGGCAAAAATAGGCAAAGTTACACGCGAACAAGTTCGCCAAATCGCCGAAATTAAAATGCCAGACTTAAGTGCTGATACAGTAGAGCAAGCCATGAAGATTATAGAAGGAACTGCAAGAAGTATGGGTATTGAGGTTTCCAAGTAATTGAATTAGATTAAATAAATTGCTAACCTAAAACACGAACCAATCTGGTTCGTGTTTTTAGTTCTTTCTAAAAATCAAAAAGGAGATTGTTTATGGTAAGTGGAAAAGGAGCCTTGCCTGTTCAGGTAATAAAAGAAATGATAAGTTCTCGTAGAATATTGGGTGCGTCGCAACATAATGTGCGTCCAGCTTCTATGGATCTGTCTATTTCCGAAGAAATTTTTCGTGTAGATGGTATTTTTTTACCAAGGCCCCACGAAACAGTCGAAGAAGTTTTAAGCCAAATAGAGGTTTCAAGGCACTACTTGGATCTGCCTTTAGAAAAAAATGTAGCGTATCTTATAAAACTTGAAGAATCTCTTCGTTTGCCAGAAGATGTGTATGCTTTTGCAAATCCAAAATCTTCCACTGGACGTAACGGTGTCCATGCGCGAGTTTTGGCAGATAGAATTTCTAGGTACGATGCAATTTATCCAGCCGGCTTTTCCGGAGATCTTTGGTTGATAGTTACACCAAAATATTTTCCAATTAAAATAAGTAAGGGTACAACTTTGTCTCAAATGCGTTTCTTTAATATGGATACACGTTTTAACGAAGAACAACTTGTAGAATCTTTCTCGAAAAACCAGTTGATGTGGTATGGAGATGGCAAGAGGCCTTTTCAATATTCAGAAATAAGAATCAAAGATGGCGATGGTTCCGTTATCCTAACTATAGATTTAGATGGAGACATTGTGGGTTGGGAATGTTTGGGTGTAAACAATGTTTTAGATTGGGATAAGACTCGCGGTTATCAGCCACTAGATTTTTTTAGACCACTCAAAGTACATAAGGGAAAAATTCAACTTAAAGAAGGTTGTTTCTATATTTTCAAAACAAAAGAGCGGGTTCGCGTTCCACCTAGTTATGCTTGCGAAATGGTAGCGATGGATGAACGTTGTGGAGAATTTCGTTCTCATTTTGCAGGATACATTGACCCAGGTTGGGGTTGGGGATTAAATGGTAACGGTTGTGGCAGAAGTTTAGTTTTGGAAGTCCGTCCGCTGGAAGACCTTGTTTTGCGCGATGAACAACCAATAGCGAAAATAAGGTTTGAATGTATGGCGGAAATTCCCGAGATGTCTTACGATTCTTCTTCTGATTCTAGTTATGCGATGGAGTTTTCTGTTCCTCGTTTAGCAAAGCAGTTTATATAAGTTCATTGAGGCGCCACCAGTGCGCCTCTTTTTAATTTTATAAAGCCATGTTAACCTCCAGTTAATTTTGTTCCTTAAAAACCCTAAAGAAAGGAGTTCCTCATGTCTTCGAAAGGTAAGTTGATTGTGATTGATGGCATAGATGGTTCGGGTAAAGGTACGCAGGTTCAGATTTTATCTCAGAGATTGTTAGCGGAGGGTATAGATTTTAAAGTTGTAGATTTTCCAAGATACGGACATAAATCTGCGGGTCCAGTAGAGCTTTATCTTAATGGACTTTTGGGTACCAAAGAAGAAATTGGTCCAAAGAAGGGTGCTGTTTTATATGCTGTAGATAGGTTTTGTGCGTCTGTTGAAATTCGTAATTGGTTAGAATCTGGTTCTGTGATTTTATCTAATAGATATACTGCTGCTAATCTAGGACATCAAGGAGCAAAGATTAGAGATAGCTACGAAAGATTGAGGTTTTGGGAATGGAATTTAGATTTTGAGCACAATTTTTTAGGAATTCCACGCCCAACAAAAAATTTCATTCTTTCTGTAAATCCCGAAATCGCAGTTAGGTTGATAGAACAAAAAGCCAGAAGAGATTATCTTGGCGGAAAAGCAAAAGATATACACGAAGTTGACAGCGAGTATTTAGAATTAAGCTGGCTTTCTTATATGGAATTAGCCCGTGTTTATCCAAATGATTTCGAAGTCATCGTCTGTGACGATGGCAAAGATATTTTTTCACAAGAAGTAGTTGCTGATTTAATTTGGGCAAAAATCCAACCTCTCATATAAAGGAGAAAACAGAGATGGCTAATCCATATGTAGAAAAAACCGAGGCAGGCTTAGTAATCACACCTGTTGGTCAGGAGTATCTTTCTAGAATTGTCACAGATCCATCTGGTTCCGTTTATGCTTTTACCAGCGAAGCCTCGCCACTTTTAGTGGCGGCGGCGATGGCACGTCTTTCTCGCAGGGCCGACGATTTGAGGCAGATTTACCTAGATGAATTCGCGGCATCAGAAGAAAAAGCCGACGCGCTTTTAAGCAGGGTTATAACTGCTTTTGGAGATGATTCGGTTCAACAACTGATGCCGATTTCTTTGGTGGTAGAAAATGCTTCCAATTTATTAACCAAGAAATTGGAATGGGGTAGGTTGGCTTCATATTTGGAACAATCTACTCGTTATATTTTCTTCGATCAAAAGGTTGGGGATAGATACCGTTACTACGTTCCTGAAAATCTCCGTCCAAGTATCAGGCGTACGTATGTAGATGTTATGGACGATATTTTTTCTTTGTATTCTGCGATGGTTCATGGCGTTACAGAATTTGTGCGTAAGAAAGTTGAAGAACCAAAAGAAAAAGTTGCACGCATTGCATGGTTAGGGGCTACTCGGGCCCAAGCTTGCGATGCGGTTAGGGCTGTGTTGCCTGTAGCTACTACTTCTACAGTTGGAATTGTGGCTTCGGCACAGGCTATAGAAAGCTTGATTCTTCATTTGGAATCCGAACCACTCGAAGAGTGTAGTAGGGTTGGCCTTCAAATTCTAAAAGAAGCTAGAAAAGTAGCCGGAGTATTTTTTGAACGTACGGATTTACCCGAACGTGGTGGTGCTATGGTTGCTTATCGTATGGCGCATAGGGAAAAGATTTCTGTTATCGCAAAACGGTTATGGAACGAGGCAGATAAAATAAATTTTAAGCCCGATGAATCAATAGTTGGTCCCAAGGTTACGATGGTAGGTTATGAACCAAAGGACGAGCTGGAGCTTGTTTCTGAATTTCTTTTTTCCGAGTGCGATATGTCTATGTCCGAAATATACAGGATCGTCGACAATTGGTCGGAAGAACGGAAACAAGAAGTGCTGCAAGAATTTTTAGCTGGACGGTTGAATCGTAGGCACAAACCAGGGCGAGCGCTTGAGAGAGCCCACTACGAATGGGAAATTATCGGCGATTACGGAACATTTAGGGATTTGCAGCGTCATAGAATGGTAGATATGTGGGAGTGGCAGAGACTTACTCCTTCGTATGGTTATGAAGTAACAGAACTTGTTCAGGAAGCTGGTTTTACCGATACGTTCCAGAGATGTTTCCAAATATCCAGCAGTCTTTTTAGAACAATGAACCAGCATAGTTACGAAGAGGAAGCACAGTATGCAACGCTTTTGGGAAACCTTATGCGTTATCGTTTTATGGTGAATGCTCGTGAATCTTTTCATATACATGAATTGCGGACAACTCCTCAAGGTCATCCGGGTTATCGGAAGATTGTTAAAGAGATGCATCGGCAGTTGTGCGGGGTTCATCCCATAATTGGTGGTGCAATGAGGTTTGTGAACACAGGCGAAGATCCGGAACTTACTCGCATGGCTGCAGAATTGGCCACGCAAAAGAAACTAGATTTGCTGCAAAAGAAGTAAAAGGTTTGGCCCTCCGACAAAAACGTTGGAGGGCTTTTTTAATACGAAAACAAAATGCTATTATCAGATAATGAAATACAAGCCGGTTATTGGGTTAGAAATACATGTGGAGTTGAATACCAAAACTAAAATGTTTTGTGATTCGGCTAATAACCCTAACGAAACGAGTCCCAATACAAATGTTTGCCCTGTGTGTATGGCGCACCCAGGAACTTTGCCTGTTATAAATATCGAAGCTGTTCACAAGGTTATAAAAACCGGCTTGGCTTTGGGTTCTAAAATAAATGAATACTCTTGGTTCGAACGTAAAAACTATTTTTACCCAGATATACCCAAAGGTTACCAAATTTCTCAATTCGAAAAACCTTTTTGCGAAGATGGTATCTTAAAATTATCTAGTGGCAAAGAAATTAAAATAAAGAGAATTCATTTAGAGGAAGATACTGGACGACTCATACATGAGTCGCAAATTCTAAACCCTAAATCCAAAACTCTAAAAAGTTATGTTGATTTTAATCGTGCCGGTGTTCCCTTAATGGAATTAGTAACCGAACCCAGTATTGAAACTGGTATAGAAGCCAAAGAATTTGGCGAAGAATTTCAGTTGTTACTCCGCTATTTAAATGTTTCCGAAGCCGATATGGAAAAGGGCCAGCTAAGAATAGAAGCCAATATTTCTATAATGCCAGAAGGCGCCGATAAATTTGGCACTAAAGTTGAAATTAAAAACTTAAATTCTTTTCGTGCTTGCGAACGTGCCATTGATTACGAAATAAAACGCCAAGCAGAAGTTTTAGATGCTGGCGAAAAAGTTACACAGGAAACAAGGGGTTGGGATGAAAATAAATCGGAAACTTTTTCACAACGAAGCAAAGAAGAATCGCACGATTACCGTTATTTCCCTGAACCCGATTTACCACCAGTTAGGTTAGACAAAGCTCAAATTGAATTTATAAAACAAGAATTGCCCGAACTACCAGCTTCGCGCCGCGAAAGATTTGTTGGTGAATATAATATTACACAAAAAGATAGCCAAGTTCTTACTGTAGAAAAAGAACTAGGGGATTACTTCGAAAAAACTATTACAGAACTGGAAAGTTGGTTTATAGATGAAAAAATTGAAGATGCTTCCATAAAGCAAAAGTTAATTAAACTTTCATCTAATTACTTAATTACTGAATTACAGAAACTACTTTCGGAATCTAAAGGAAAAGTTTCTGGTTTACTTATTAATCCCGAAGATTTTGCCGAACTTATTATTTTAATCCACCAAGGCAAAATATCTTCTTCGGCGGCACAAACAATTTTGGCAGAAATGTTTAACACAGGCGAAGATCCTCACCAAATTTTACTAGACAAAAACTTAGGGCAGGTTAGTGATATAGAAGAAATTAAAAAATCGGCTCAAGAGGTTATTGCGGCAAATCCAAAACCAGTAGAGGATTATAAAAAAGGCAAAGTAGAATCTATTAAATTTTTAGTCGGCCAGTTAATGAAAGCTACTAAAGGCAAAGCTAACCCACAAGTTGGAGAGGAAATATTAAAAGAATTGCTTACCCAGTAACGCATACAAATGTACGTTACTGGGCTTAAATAGCGTTTATATTGACATTAAGCGTTAAATAGTTTATACTTAGAACATAGTCAAATCGGCTATGTTCTTTCTCATAAAAACCTGCCCTTTATAGGGCAAAACCATAAGAGGAGCTGACAATGGATACGTCCAACAGCGCCCCCAAAGGCCAGACGCTTCACAGTCTCAATGTTACTGGCCACCCAGAGGACCTGGAGTTGGCAAAAAAGTACTGGGAAGTTCTAAAAGCGTTGATGAACACACTGAGACCACTGGTGAGGTACGTGGTCTCTCCGTTGTTGTTCCAAAACGAAAGAGGTGGCACTGTTTCAAAAAGGGCTGTGGGGATCGGTCTTATTGATGGGGAATTGAGTGTTTACCTAGACGATAAGGGTAATATTTTCACAGCAAGGGATAAAGAGATTTGTCCCACCAGTGAGAATGACTCTATTGTCATGCTAGGCTGTCTCCCAATTCTCGACATCTTTTCTTCTCTTCAGACTATACTCCACGAAGCGAAGGAAAAACACGAGAAGCACGTTGCCAGTATTGCTGAACAAACAGCTAAACTGGATGAGATTATGGCGATTCTGAATCGCTAGTCGGTCAGTTCCAAATAGCCAGAGTCTTGAGAGCACAGAAATGTGCTCTCTTTTTTTATTTCAAAAAACTTTTTATTTTTTCTTCGGTTTCTTTTGGCGAAGTTACCCAAACTATATCTTTATCTTTTTTAAACCACGTTGTTTGCCGTTTGGTGTAGGCGAGTGTGTTTTGTATTATTAAATTTTCTATTTTATCTAAATTAGTTTCATCTTTAAATTCTTGGTAGCCAATACTTTGCATTGGGGTAATATTCCAACCATATTTTTCGCTTAATTGTTTTACTTCTTCGGCTAAACCTTTTTTAAACATTTCTTTAGTTCTTTGGGTTATTTTTTTAACCAATTCTTCTTTTTCTATTTTTATACCAATTTTTAAAGAATCAAAAACTAGCTTACCAATTTTCCGCTGGTTAGAAAATTTTTCGCCGGTTTCGGCTATAACTTCTAAGGCTCTTATTATTCTTCTTTTATTAGTGTTACCAGTAATTAAAGCAGCTTCGGGGTCTTTTTCTTTTAATATATTAAAAAGCTCTAAAACATCTTTTTGTTCTAGTTCTTGGCGAAGGCGTAAATTAGGTTTAACTTCGGGTATGTTCCAGTTTTCTAAAACAGCTTTTAAATATAGCGGAGTACCACCAATTAAAAATGGAACTTTGTTGCGCGAAGCAATTTCTTTTAGTTTTTCGGTAGCTAACTTTTGGTATTGAGAAAGCGTAAAATCTTCTGTTGGGTCAACTTCATCAATCAAATAATGAGTTATTCCTTTGTATACAAACTTTTCATTTTCCCAAACACCCTCGGGCTTGGCTGTGCCAATATTAAATTCTTTATATATTTGCCTAGAATCAGCCGAAACTACCTCGCCATTAAATTTTTTGGCGAGTTCTATTGCAAGGCTTGTTTTACCAGAAGAGGTAATACCGAGAATTGTAATAACCTTGGGTAAATTGGTATTTGACAAATTCATAGCTTGATTATACATTACTACTTAAGAAGTTCAACCAAACACAGTTCTTTCAAAGGAGAGAATAGGCATGACTGATCAGCAGGAAAGACCAGAGAAAAGACCAGCTTATAAAATCCTTCTTACGCATTTGAAATATCATGCTCAAAGAATGATAGCGGATGCTAGGAGTGGAGATCCCGCAAGTTTGGGTCAAGCTGTTTCATCGGTATGCACAACGCTTATTTTGCAAATTATGGGTGGAATGCAGATTCTAGATAAGGAAAGGCAGAAAATTTCTGAAAGCTTAAAAAGCATTGCTATTGAATGCAAGAATAAAGTGTTGTCTGACGAAATTTCCAGACTTGCTGAGACTATTTTACAAGAAACTTGGACAGAAGAGACTTTCATTTTGGTTTTTGAGGATAATCCACAAGAGTTGGTTTATCCTAAACTTTACACCGATAAAGAAGAAGCAGAAGATGCTCGCGACAAATGGAACGCAGATATTCCGGCATGCGCGATTCGCGCGGCCATAGTTGTTCCTATCTGAAAAACAATCCGCCCCGATACAAGATCGGGGCGGTATTTTATTTAGAGAGACTTGGATTCAATTTCTTTCTTTAACTTAGACACAAAATCTTCAACATTCATTGCGCCTAAATCTTCACCACCTCTTTTTCTAATAGTTACAGTTTTATTTTCTTCTTCTTTAGCGCCAACAATTACCAAGTAAGGAATCTTTTGAGTTTCGGCTTCGCGGATTTTTTTGCCAATAGTTTCATTTTTTTCGTAAACCTCAAACCGTATGCCGGCTTCGGTTAGCTTGCCGGCAATTTTATTGGCGTAGTCAGTAACTTTGTCGCTTATAGGCAAGACTGCAACTTGAACAGGTGCAAGCCACAAAGGGAAAGCACCATTAAAATGCTCTATTAATACAGCGAGCGATCTTTCTATAGAGCCCAATATAGCGCTATGAACCATAACCAATCTTTCTTTTTCTCCTTTTTCGTTAATACAATTTAAATCAAACCTTTCCGGCATATTAATATCTAATTGAATTGTAGCCACTTGCCATTCTCGGCCCAAAGAATCCTTGGCTGTAAAATCTATTTTTGGCCCGTAGAAAGCGGCTTCACCCAAGGCTTCTTCGGCAGTAACACCTTTATCTTTTGCAATTTCTCGTAATTGATCTTCGGCAAACTTCCACATTTCGGGCGTACCCAAATATTTTTCTTTTTGTTTAGGGTCATGGAAAGAAAGCCTAACAGTAAGTTGAAAGCCGATGGTCTTATAAAAAGTATCTATAGTATCCCAAACACTACTAAATTCTTTTTTAATTTGATTTTGGCGGCAGAAAACATGAGCGTCGTCTATTGTTATAGCGCGCACACGAGCAAGGCCATTTAGTTCGCCGGTTTGTTCGTCGCGATACATTTTGGTGGTAGAAGCATAGCGTTGAGGCATTTCACGCCAGCTATGAGGCTTACGATCAAAAATTTGAATATGATGTGGGCAGTTCATCGGTTTTAAAGCAAACTCGTGGTCTTCGCGAGTTTTAATGTGAAAAAGTTCATCTTTAAATTTATCCCAATGGCCGCTTTTTATGTATAAATCTTTTTTGGTTATATGAGGAATATCTACTAACTGGTAGCCTTGTTTTTGGCGAAGTTCCCAAACAAAAGTATCAAGCAGGTTTCTAATTACCGTGCCTTTGGGCGTCCATAAAGGTAGGCCACTGCCTACAAGTTCTGAAAAACAAAAGAGATCTAGTTCTTGCCCGAGTTTTTTGTGATCTGGCTTGTCCATATAAGTTAAATATTTATTCTAAAACATTAACATTTTTGCAATTTAGCTTCAATAAGCCTTTGGAGCTATTAAATTTTTAATATGATCTTCGGCAGCAATTTTATTTCCACTATAAAACAGAGTTAACCATTTTTTAGCTTCTTTAATATCACCAGATTCCAAAGCCATCATTGCCAAGTTTTCGTAAGCGCCGGTGTAGGGGAAGGCGAAATCAAGCGCTTTTAAAAAATATTCTCGGGCTTTATCTTTTTCGCCTTTTTTCCAGTACACTAAACCCAAATTGTTTAAGCCTTTAGGATAGCCGTTATATATTTTTTCAGCAGCTAGTAATTCTTTTTCGGCATTTTCAAGATCGCCAGCTTGGTAAAGCATAGCTCCATAATTGGAACGAGAAAGAACACTATTGGACGCGCATTTAGCGGCCGAACTAAACAAATTTTTTTCTGTTAACCAATTTAAGGATCTTGCATGGCTTTGCCAAGCATAAAAGATTATTAACAATGTAGTTAAAATGCCAACTATTATTTTTGGCCATAAACTAGGTAATTTTTTTATTAGTAAAGTTAAAACATAGGCTGTAATAATGGCGAGTCCTAGTGATGGATAATATATTAATCTTTCACCGGCGATAGTGCCCGTTGTAAAAAGTATGTTGCTAGTTATTAAAAAACCAAATACAAAAATTGCGGCAGAAAAAGAAATTATTGGTGCACGACGCCAGAAAATAAAAATAGATGCAATAAATATTGTGAAAATTATTAGCCCAGCTAATGCCCAGATATTAGCGAAATTTTTTAGGATAGGGATTTGATTATAAGAATAATCGGAGCATAAGTTAAAAGGCCAAAAAGTTTTTTGTAAATATATAGCTAGAATTTTAAAAGAGGTAGCGGTTCGTGGAATAAATGATTCAAACTTTAGAGGGTTTTCTACAATACTGGTTTCCAAGTTAGAAAAATAATTCCAGCCCAGCACTTGGAGTCTAGAACCAAAATAAATAAATGCACCCCAAGAAATCGAAAGCCAATCTTTATATTTTAAGCCTGTATTCTTTTGCAAAAAAAGAATTAGCCCTAGTGGAATAATTATGGCTGAATTTTCTTTGCTACCCAAAGCTAATAAAAGCCATAAGCCAGCTAATACAGCTTTTGGTTTTTCTTTTAATATTTCCAGTAAAAAAAGCAGAGAAAAAAACAATGCTAATATTTCGGCGCGCCCAATAATATTAGCGATAGCCTCGGAATGTATGGGTAAAACTAAAAAGATAAGCGCACTTAAAAAGGCTAGCAATTCTTTTTTAGCTAGCTTTTTTACAAAAACAAAAATTAAACAACAACTCCAAACATAAAGAAGTAAATTAACTAAATGAAAACTCCAGGGTCTTGTTCCAAAAATAGAATAGTTTGCCGCATAGCTTACTAGAGTTATTGGCCGGTATAACCCAGACTCTGTGCTCCAATAAGGTGAAGTTATTATTTCGCCAAAATTTTCTAGTTGGAATGTTTGGTTACTATTAGCTACATAACGATCATCAAAAACAAAATCTCCACCTATGGTTTTGCCATAAATTAAAAAAACTAAAACAAAAAAAAGCCCAAAAATAATTGTCTTTTTATTGTTGTTAAATATGTTAAGAAGTTTAAACACCCCTATTTTATTTTTAATTCGGTAGCATCTTTGCAGATAAATTTAAGAGCATTGTCGCGTATTTGCACATTACCCTTTATTAACATTATTTTATCCATTTCCCATATTTCGGGTTTTTTGGCATAAGTATCGGGGAAAATCACAACTTCTATTTCGCCGGAAAAATCGGCGAGTTGTGCGAATGCCATAGCTTTTCCAGTTTTAGTTATTATTTTTCTATATTTATTTATTATCCCACCCACGGTAACAGTTAAGCTAGAAGCTAGCAGATCTTTTATGGGTTTTGCTTTTTTTTCTAAAACAATTTTATGTTGTTCTAATGGGTGAGAACTTACATACAAACCTAAAAGTTCTTTTTCCCAAGCCAGTTTAACGGATTCGGTAGCAGGAATAGAGTTCTTTAATTTTAAAATAGGAGCAGAATCGGCAATGTTATCAAAAATACTGGATTGGTTAAGAGAACCAGCCTGCTTCATTTCTTTAGAAAAAGTTAAAAGGTAATCCATATTTTCTAAAATTTGGTTTCGTTCGCCCAAACTATCTAACGCACCAGCTTTGGCTAAGGCTTCTAAAGATTTTTTATTTAAATCTTTATGTATAATTCTTTCTATAAAATCGGATAAGGTTTTAAACCTTCCGTCTTTGACGCGGGCTTCGATAATGGCCGCAACAACATTTACACCCACATTTTTAATTGATTCTAAACCGAAACGAATTTTATCCTCCTTCGCTAAAGCTATGGAGGACAAGTCGCTATTGTCTTTAGAGCCTTTTATTACAGTAAACTTGCCCACACTTTCGTTAACATTCGGTGCTAAAACGGGAATATTCATACGCGTGCATTCGTTTATAATTTCGGCGATTTTTTCTATATCGCCGGATTCTGCAGTTAAAACCGCTGTCATAAATTCGGCGGGGAAATTGGCCTTGGCATAGGCGGTTTGGTAGGCAACACGGCCGTAGCTCGCCGCATGTGCTTTGTTAAAACCGTAAGCGGCAAAAGGTTCTATAAGTTTCCAAAGTTCGTAAGCTTTAAAATCGGTCATACCGTTTTTTACAGCGCCTTCGGTAAATTTTGCTTTTTGGGCTTCCATTTCGGCTGGAATTTTTTTACCCATAGCTTTTCTAAGTTTATCGGCTTCCAACCAACTGTAGCCTGCCAATTTTATGGCTACCATTAAAACATCATCTTGATAAGTTAAAATTCCGTAAGATTGATCCAAAATATCTTTCATACGTGGATCGAAATATTCAATTAAACGTGGATTGTGTTTTCTTTCTATATACCTAGGAATAGATTCCAATGGGCCAGGGCGGTACAAAGCCACCATAGCGTTAATGTCGTGAATGGTTGTTGGCCGCAGGTCTTTTAAATATTTTGTCATACCTGCACCGTTTAATTGGAATAAGCCAATGGTTTCGCCTTTAGCCAAAAGTTCGAAAGATTTTTTATCGTCGAGCGGAATATTTTCTATGTCTAAATCTATATTGCGGTGTTCTTTGGCTAATTTAACTGTGTCTTCTAAAATAGATAAGTTTCTTATTCCAAGAAAATCAAATTTTAAAAGCCCGGCATCTTCTACGGCGTGCATATCGTATTGGGTAATTATTCGGCCACCTTTAGGGTCTAACTGTAATGGCACAAATTCTGTAAGTGGACGAGGACTAATAACAACACCAGCAGCATGAACAGAAATGTGGCGGGCACAACCCTCCATTTTTTTAGCTTGGTTTATTACTTCGGCGATAGTGGTGTCGGTTTCGTATAGTTGAGAAAGTTCTGGTGTAATTTTTAAGGCTTGGTCGATTGTCATCGGGAAGCCCTGTGAACCCATGGGAATTAACTTTGCTATACCATCGCCAACAGAATAAGGGTGGCCAAGTGCACGAGCCACATCGCGCACAGCGGCACGCGCCATCATTGTTCCGAATGTACCAATTTGAGCTACTTTATCTTCACCATATTTTTTGCGAGCGTATTCAATAACTTCGTCTCTTCGGTTATCGGCAAAGTCCATATCGATATCGGGCGCAGAAGGGCGTTCTGGGTTTAAAAATCTTTCAAAAGGAATTTTATAATCTATGGGGTTAACTTTTGTAATTCCTGTTAAATAGGTTGAAAGCGAACCTGCCACCGAACCTCTAATATTTGTTAAGATTCCATTTTCGTGAGCAAACCTTAAAAGATCGGCTACCACTAAAAAATATGGAGCGTAGCCTTTGGCTTCAATTATCCCCAGCTCATAATTCATTCTGTCTAAATATAAAGGTGAGCGTTCCAAATTTCTGTGTGCAAAACCAGCTTCGGCCAAACGGCGAAGTTCACTATCGGCTGTAGTACCACTGGGCAATTTAAAATCGGGGAATGTCCATTTGCCAAGTTCTAATTCTAGGTTGGTTCTTTGTGCAATTTCGTGAGTTCTTTCTATGGCGTGTTGGTAATCTGGCAAAAGGTTTAACATTTCTTCGGCCGAACGCATAGAAAGATTATATTCAAGCAAACTTAAACGATCTTTGTCTTTTGTATTTGTACCTGTGCCTACCGAAATTAAAATATCTTGGGCTTCGGCATCTTCGTGGTTTACATAATGGACGTCGTTGGTGGCTACCAGTTGCGCACCAGTTTTTTGGGAAAGATGTTTATAGGTTTCTAAAATATATTTTAATTCATCTTCGGCGCCGTGAGGCATAATTTCTAAATAAAAATTTTCGCGCCCAAAAATTTCTTGATATTCGTAAATTAATTTTTCGGCATCATCAACTTTTTTGTTTCTTATTGCTGTTGAAATCTCGCTTTGAAAACAACCTGAAAGAACAATTAAGCCTTTAGAATGTTCGCGTAAAAGTTCTTTATCTACACGCGGTTTATAATAAAAACCTTCCAAATAGGCTTTGGTTACAAGTTTTATTAAATTTTTATAGCCGTCTATATTTTCGGCGAGCACCGTTAAGTGATAGCGCTTGTCGTCTATGCCCGCACGTTTTAAAAGCCTGCTTTCGCGTGAAACATAAAGTTCGCAACCCACGATTGGTTTTATGCCAGCTTTTTTTGCGGTTTTGTAAAAATCTATGGCGCCGTACATTGCACCGTGATCGGTTAGGGCCAGTGAATCCATACCAAGTTCGCCAGCGCGTTTAACAAGATCGTCGATTTTGGCTAAGCCATCGAGCAGGGAATAATGAGAATGGGTATGTAAGTGAGAAAATTTCATAAGCGAGTTCAAATTAACCAATCAAAGTATAGCAGAACAAGTTGAGCAATATAACTTGATATAATTTAATTATTGTTGTATCTTATTGAAAGTTCATTATTTAAGTTAACTCTCAACAACCGCAAGGAGGTCAGAATGGATCATTTTATGATTCCGACTCTAGTTGTTTGGTTGGCACTATCTATTTTTTGGATGAGAAGGGCTTACAAAGAAAAAAGAAAATGGATATACATTTTCTTTGCTGGTCTGATCAAGTCTATTGTAACTGTTATTTTATTTTGTGCTGTTGTCGTATTAAGTGTTTTTAAAGGTGGATGGAAAACCATAACTTTTTTTATAGATGAAGTTTCTAATTTATTCTGGTTGGTTGACAGTGCATGGAGAGGTGATTTTCTTGATACTTAAAAAATAAAAAACCGCCTCGATTTTTTCGGGCGGTTTTGTTTTTTAGGAAACAACTAGTTCGATGGGTAGGGCAGGTCTTTCTGTTGTTATTTTGCCAGATTCATATGTCTTTATTATTTCTGCTATTTCTGGGTGCAGATTGTTTTTAGGCAAATGCAAGCTAATAAAACTATGGGGCATATAGTGGCGCCTAATTTTCGAAGTTTCTTCGTCTATTTTGTAAGAACCTTCTATCGAAAACTTTAAAAGTAAGTTACCTCTGTTTTGTGGGTCTTGGCGTATCAACAAAAAGGGTCTTTCGTCTTTGTGTAACCACGGCTTTTCATCTTCTACATAATAAATTCTATTTGCCCAGTAGAAGTGCATAATTGCTAAGTTTAATAGCGCACATTTAAAAGCATAAAATCTTTCTTTAGTGGTGAAATCGTGGTTGTATCGTTTGTGTTTTGTTAGCCGATTAGCCACAAAAGCTAACAAGATAATTTCTGTTGTTGAATATGTAGATAATTCTTTAACTATGCATTCATATGTATCGGTAGTGATTTCTATTGGTTTCTTTTCTAAACATTCTGCTAAAAGAGATGTTAAGTAAAGCCAATTATTGCCCAGCGTTCTTTCGTGGTTATTTGGAGTTTCTCTATCTATATGAGGCTTAATAAGATGGTTCACCATTTGCCTTGCTAATCTTTCGGTGTGACGTGCCATAGACACCCCCCAGTTTTTTATTTTTAAAGATCTGATTTACTTTGTAATATAAAACATATTTGTATTATAGTCTAGTCGGTTTACTATATTGCCAATATTTTTGATTTTTGATAGAGTATTAGGGTTAAAGTTAATAGAAAAATATATGGGTGTTCCAAGACACAGACGTACTAAATCTAAACAAGGTAAAAGACGCAGTCATTTGGCTTTAAAGAAAAAAGCTCTATCTTCTTGCTCTAAATGTGGAGCTAGGGTTTTGCAGCACGTTGTTTGCGTTAGTTGCGGATCTTACAAGGGCAGGCAAGTAATAGATATGGTAGCTAAGGCTGCCAAGAGAAAAGCTAAATCTTCTAGAAAATAATTATCAATTCTCAATTTTGCAATTCTCAATGTTTGAAAATTATAAAATTGGAGTTTGATTGTAAATTGAAAATTAACTAAAATGGCCAATCGTCATTTATCTCGTTCTATCGCTATGCAGAGTCTTTACGAGTGGGATTTTCGTGGTGCAGACACTGCTAATTTAGAAAATTATATAGCTCAAAATTCTAAAGAATTTGGTCCTGGATTAGAGGATGATTCTTTTATCCGCCAATTAGTAAATGGCGTTGTTTCTTATTTAGCAAAGATAGATCAAATTATTGCGAAAGCCGCTCCTGAATGGCCAATCGAACAAATTGCAATGGTAGATAGAAATGTTTTACGCCTTGGTATTTATGAACTTTTATTTGGCGATTATAAAGAAGTTCCGCCAAAAGTTGCAATAAACGAAGCCATAGAACTAGCTAAATCTTTTGGAGGTGAGTCTTCTGGAAAATTTGTTAATGGAGTTTTAGGAACAATTTATCGCGAAATTGGTGAACCTTTAAAGGACGATACATCCAAAGCAAAGAAGGTTTCAGAAGAAAATGTTTCTGGTGATACAGAAAATAATGTGACAGATGAAAATATCAAATCCTAAATACTAAACCCTAAGTTCTAAAATTTTTTAGGATTTAGGAATTAGAGTTTAGGGTTTTTGTAAATAAATGCACGACTTAAAAAAGCTAGAAGAAAAGTTGGGGGTTGTTTTTAAGGATAAAAATCTTTTAAAGCAAGCCTTAATTCATCGCTCTTGGTTAAACGAAAACCCAGAAAGTGGTTTAGAAAACAACGAACGCCTAGAATTTTTGGGTGACGCAGTTTTAGAACTTGTTGTAACCGAATATCTTTATAAAAACTATAAAAACTCCGAAGGCGAACTAACAAACTGGCGCGCAGCTTTGGTTAACTATGTTAATTTAAGCGAAGTAGCAGGAAATTTAGAATTTAACGATTTTCTTTTGCTTTCAAAGGGCGAATCTAAGGATATGGGTAGGGCGCGCCAAGTTATTTTGGCGAACACCATGGAGGCAATAATTGGCGCTATATATTTAGACCATGGTTATGAAACTGTTTCTAAATTTGTTAAACAAAATATTATTTGTGATTTAGAAAAAATAATAAAAAGTAAATCTTATAAAGATTCTAAAAGTTTGTTTCAAGAGCAATCTCAAGAAAAATTTGGAATTACGCCTAATTATAAAGTTTTAAAAGAAACTGGGCCAGATCACGACAAAATTTTTGAAGTTGGCGTATATTTAAACGAAGAACTTGCTGGAAAAGGTTCAGGACCTTCTAAACAAGAAGCTGAACAAAAAGCAGCAGAAGCTGCCCTTGAGAAATAGTCCTTTTAAAAAAAGAGAGAGTAAAAATGGTCAAGCAGGGAAAGCCAGTTGATGTTTCAAAGTATTACGATTCAAGCCTAAAAATAATAGGTGGAGGTTTAAGAAATTTCAAATTAACTCTCCAACAGTTATCAGACCTACAAAGGGTTGCTGATCTTGAGAGAAAAAGCGCGAACGCTTATATTGAAATTGGGCCAGGGAGAACTCCTCAAGAAGTAGCTGAATGTAAGTTTCCAGTTCACTTAGACTAAAAAGGAGAAATGGTGGTGGCAAGAATTGTGAATCCAGTTAGTGAAGAATCTTTGAAGGAAATTTGCGAAAGAAGGCTTTCTGGTTCTAGTGAAACAGTGAGTGCTGAAGATAGTATCAGAGGATTAAAAAGATTTTTAAGAACAAATTGGAAAACAATCGTCGAAGTTTTGAGGGGTTTAAACCCTAGAGAAACCAAACCTAGGCAGTGAGCTTAGCCGAGCACGAAATGTGCTCGGTATTTTTTATGTTAAAATAATATTTGTATTATGTATCTCAAATCGCTAAAAATTAGTGGATTCAAATCATTCGCTAAGTCCACCACGCTGGATTTTCCTAGAGGCATAACTGTGGTGGCTGGGCCGAATGGTTCGGGTAAATCTAATGTTGTGGATGCTATCCGATGGGCTATGGCCGAGCAAAGCTTTAAAAACTTGCGTGGTAAAAAAGGCGAGGATTTAATTTTCTATGGTTCGGGTACCAGAAATTCTTTAGCGCGCGCCAACGTGGGTATGCATTTTGATATGAGCGATGAGGTAAATAGCCACTTAGGCCTAAGCGAAGCTTTGGTAGAACGGGAAGTAGATAAAAGTGGAGAAAATTCATATATTTTAAACGGTAGGAAAATTCGCCTTTCCGATATGGAAGAATTTTTGGCGAAATCTCGCGTGGGTGATAGTTCGTTTAGAGTAATCTCGCAAGGTATGTCGGATAAGCTTTTAAATTTAGCCCCAAAAGAGTTTAAAGGTTTTATAGAAGAAGCAGCTGGTGTAAAAGAATACCAAGACAAGCGTTACCAAGCGGAAGCTAAATTAAAACGTACACGCGAAAATTTAGAAAAAGTTGGCGCAATTTTAACCGAATTAAAACCTCAGCTTAGGGTTTTAAAAAGAGAAAAAGAAAAACTAGAAAAAAAGGCAGAGTATTTAGCTGAGCTTAAAATCGCATCTGTAGATTTATTTGGTAATAGATACAGAGAAATTTTGGCTTGGGAAAATAAAATTTCCGAAAAAGAAAGACGGTTTAAACAAAGTTTAAGGCCGTTAACCGAAGAAGTTAAAAAATTTCGCGAAGAGTTATTTTCTTTTGATAAAAAAACAAATTTTAATGCCGAATTAGCGGCTAGTATATCGGAAGTTAGAAACTTTGAAGCCGAAGAAAATAAAATAGCGCGGGAAATTATTTCTACCGAAGGTAAAATAAATTTAGAAGAAGAAAGAGAACGCCAGCGTCTGCCAGTAAGTATGGAATATTTAAAAGGCAAAATAGGCGAACTTGTTACAAACTTGAGTGTAGATTTTAAAGGTATGGACGTGGATTCTTTAAGGCGGGTTATGGCCGGTGTGGCTTTATCGCTTCAGGATTTATTAAAAGCCATAGAAAAAGGTATTGACCCTGCGGTAAGTTCCAACACTTTGCCCTTGCTTAAACATGGTCTGGAAAAATTATTAACTTCGCAAAGTGAAATTAAAGAAAAGTTGGACAAAGCTAATTTGCTTCGTTCCGAAAAAGAAAAAATGCTTATAGACGAACGCAAAGTTTCTTTGGCTGCCGAAAGAATTTATAGGGAAAAGGAATCGGAACTTTACAGGTTAGAAAGTTCTTTAAGGGAAACAGAAATAGAAAGTGAAAAGTTAAAATTGCACAAAGATAAATTTAACCAAGATTTGGGCGTAGTTGGTGTTGTTACATTGGCGGAAGTTTTGAGCGTGGAGCCACAGAATAGTAATGTGGTTTTGGCTTCGTCTGTTTCGGATTCTTCTTTACTCGAAGACAAAGTCTTTAAATTAAAAAGAAAATTAGAAGAAGTGGGTTCAATAGACGAGAAAATAATTCAAGAATATGAAGGCGCAAACCAGCGTTTTGAATTTTTAAGTAAGGAATCGGAAGATCTTTCTAAAACTTTAACTTCTTTGGAAGATTTGGTTAAAAATTTGGAAAAAGAAATAAGTATAAAATATAAAACTACGCTTTCCGAAATGAGTAATATTTTCGGTGGATATTTTAGATTGATTTTTGGCGGGGGAAAGGCTAGTCTCGCGGAAGCCGCGATGAAATATCAAATATCAAATATCAAATCTCAAAAAGATTCGGAAGATATTTTAGATGAAGAGGAAGTAAGTGGCGTGGAGATTAAACTAGATTTGCCAAATAAAAAAGTAAAAAATTTAGGCACACTTTCGGGCGGAGAAAGAACATTAACATCCATCGCTTTGTTATTTGCCTTGGCCAGTATTCGCAAACCGCCAGTTATGGTTTTAGACGAAATTGATGCAGCACTCGACGAAACCAATACACAAAAATTTGTGCGTTTGGTTAAAGAATTATCTAAAGATACACAGTTTATAATTATTACTCATAACCGCGAAACTATGCGCGGCGCCGATGCTTTATATGGTATTTCCATGAAAGATGGCATTTCGCATTTGCTTTCTTTGAAATTGCAAAGTGCTTAATTTGACCAGCCCAAGTTAAGGAGTAGAATATGTTTATATGGCGGTTAAGAAAACTAAAATAAAAAAAGACTATAATACAATCCTTTTAGAAAAACTAGGACATGATTTTGGTGTTTTTGGGGAAGGTTTAGATTCTCTTAAAGAGGATGTATCTGTGCTTAAAAAAGATGTAGGAGGGTTAAAAGAAGACATGCTCGAAGTTAAAGCAGAATTATCTTTAATACGCCACGAACTTAAAGAAAAAGTTGGTCGGGATGAGTTTAAGCTATTAGAGCAGAGAGTCTTGCGTTTAGAGAAAACCAGTCGTTGACCAGTTGGGTAAAATCTGATACTATCCTAAAACTATCACCGTTGGGTGATTTTTTAATATAAACTACATGTTAGTAATACGCTTACAAAGAGTTGGTAAAAAACATCAGGCTTCTTTCAGAATAGTTTTGCAAGAAAGCCAGTGGAAACCACAAGGTAAAACCTTGGAACTTTTGGGTTTCTATAATCCTCACAGCAAAGAAAAAAAGATCCAAACAGAAAGGGTTAAATATTGGATAGAAAAAGGTGCTCAACCTTCTGGAACATTGCATAATATGTTTGTAGATTTAGGTGTTGTTGCTGGCGAAAAAACCAAAGTTTGGAAAGCCAAAAAAGGTTCAGCTAGCGAAGCAAAACCAGAAGCTAAAGCTGAATCTACTCCAGCCACAGAACCAGTTGAAGAATCAAAAGAGGAGGTAGCTGAAGCCGAGGTTGCGGCTTAATAATTATTTTGGTATCTTTTATTTGTACAAAATAAAGGTCGCAGATTTTCAGAATCAGAAATATAGAATAACAAGCAATGGCTAAATTCGCAGATCAAGATTTCGTAGAATTTGTGGTTAAATCTTTGGTAAATGTGCCGGATGAAGTTTCTACCACACGTACCGTCGATGAAATGGGAGTTCTACTTACTTTGAAAGTGAGTCCCGCCGATATGGGTGTGGTTATTGGAAAACAAGGTGCCACTGCTCGCGCTTTAAGGACATTACTTCGTGTTGTGGGTGCAAAAAACAATGCCAGAGTAAATTTAAAGATCGAAGAGCCAGCTGGTAGCACAAGACCTCCAAGACCAGAACGATCTCAATCGGTAGATGATGTTGTAGACGACCTAAAACTCTAATTTTTGAGTTGGAAACAGAGCCCTCGATGAAAATCGGGGGTTTTGTGTTTTATAGAGTAAAACTGGTATATTAAGGTTACAAAAATTGTATGTCCAAATTTGTTATAAATGGCGGGAAAACCCTAGAAGGCAGTGTGAAAATAAGTGGCTCTAAAAACGCCGCTTTGCCTTTGATTGCAGCGTCAGTTTTGGTTAAAGAAACTAAGCTAACCAATGTGCCTAAAATAAATGACGTAGAAATGATGTTAGAAATCATTGCTTATTTAGGTGGGGAATATAAATGGTTAGGCGAGAACGAGCTTTTAATAAAAACAGATAATTTAAAATCTAAACCGTTGCCGGATTCGGCTAGAAAATTAAGAGCTTCTATTTTATTTGCAGGGCCGATGCTGGCTCGTTTTGGTGAAGCTGTTTTGCCTTACCCAGGGGGCGATGTTATAGGTGCTCGGCCACTAGATACACATTTAAATGCTTTTAAAGAATTAGGCGTAGATGTTAACGAAAAAGAAAATTTACATTTAAAAGTTAATAAACTTAAAGGTGGCGAACTAGTTTTACAAGAACCATCTGTAACAGCTACAGAAAATATTTTATGTTTAGCGGCAGGCATGGAGGAAGAAGTGGAAATTAGGTTAGCAGCTGCCGAACCGCATGTTCAAAATTTATGTAATTTTTTGGTTTCGGCAGGCATAAAAATTTCTGGAATTGGTTCTACAACTTTAAAGATTTCAGGGAAGAATGTCCCAATGGAGTCGGCTAGTGTTTCTGTGATTTCCGATGATCTAGAAATTAGCGCTTTCGCAGTTTTAGCGGCAGCTACAAAAAGTTCTATTAAATTAACTCCGGTTCAGTTTGAGTATTTAGATTCTGTTTTAATGCAACTAGAAAGAATGAATGTTAATTTTAAAAAGGAAGGAGATTCTTTGGTTATTTCTCCACCAGCTTCGCATTACAAAGCTTTTAGAATACAATCGGGTTTATACCCAAAATTAATATGCGATCATTTGCCCCCATTTGCGGTTTTAGCTACGCAGGCGGAAGGCGCTAGTTTGGTGCATGAATGGATGTACGAGGCTCGCCAGAGCTATTTGCGCGAACTTATGAAGATGGGTGCGAATGCTGTAATAATGGATCCACACAGAGCATTAATTATTGGTCCGACTTCACTTTTTGGTAAGGAGGTTACTAGTTTTGATATTCGTTCTGGAATGACTATGGTTATTGCGGCGCTAGTAGCCAGTGGCAAAACAACAATTTCCGGAGTTGAACATATAGATAGAGGGTATGAGAACTTGGAAGAGAGGTTGAGGGAGATAGGGGCAGATATAGTGAGAAAGTCCTAAGTCAAATTAAAACCCTAAGTTCTAAACCCTAAATCCTAAAAATAAAATGAAGTTTGAAATAATTACTATATTTCCAAAGATATTCGATTCATATTTTAATGAATCTATTTTGGGCCGTGCACAAAAAAATAAGCTTATAGAAATAAAGACTCACAACTTACGAGATTATACAGAAGATAAACATAAAAAGGTGGACGATACACCTTATGGTGGAGGAGCTGGAATGGTACTTATGGCGGATCCTATTATTAAAGCCGTAGACGGTATTGCTAAAAGCAAGAAAACCAAGATAGTTTTGTTTTCGGCTAAGGGTAAACAATTTAACCAAAAAATAGCTTACGACTGGTCTAAAAAATTTGATCAAATAATCCTTATTGCTGGAAGATACGAAGGGATAGACGAACGCGTTGTAAAAGTTTTAAAAGCAGACTTGTCCGCCTCGGCGGAAGAAATTTCGGTAGGCCCTTATGTTTTAACCGACGGCGAAATTCCTGCAATGGCAGTAGTGTCGGCGGTGAGCCGTCTAATCCCTGGGGTTATTAAGCTAAATTCACTTGCCGAAGAATCTCACTGGAGCGGGTTATTAAAAAGGGAAAAAGGGGGGAAAGGGGAAGAAAAGGGAGGTCAGCTAGAATATCCGCATTATACTCGGCCGGAGGTTTTAGAATATAAAGGTAAAAAATACCGAGTGCCAAAAGTTTTGCTTTCGGGGGATCATAAAAAAATAGAGGAGTGGAGGAAGGAGCGAGTAAAATAAAAAAGGCCGCCTGTGGGCGGCCTTTTGAGTTTACTTTTTTTCGACTGTAGGTGGAGACAGAACATTTGCAATTTCTTCGGGTGTTGCTTCTTTTATTGCGAATCCAGCAGTAAGAGTAGCTGTACGAATAAATTTCATTCTTCTTTTTCCTTCCGATGCTTCTATTTCGTCTTGAAATTTTCTGAATGAAAGCATCTCTGTTGGGTCAACTTCACATCTATATTCACCAGGGAATCGGCAGGTAAGATGCTTGAATATTATTTCACTTTCTTTAAAGTGCAATTCAGCACTACCTTCAACTAAAGCCTTCGGAAAAGTTCTGCAGAAAACCTCGGATTCCGTATGTCCCTGAGCTACCAAAGAGAGGCCATTTATTTTTCCAGCTTCATCTTTCAGAAACGTAAAATCCATTTCAAATTTAATAGCCATTCCGCGCCTCCTTGCAGGTTAAGGTACATTTGATTCTAAACATTACAATTACATATGAAATATGTCAATAATGCTTATTTGACACTGCTTTTCTTATCGTATAGAATGGGGAACACACATACAGGTCTGCACAAATTAAAAACACTTAGCGGATACATCTTCGAAAGTTTCTTGACTCAAGACCAAGGAATTTCCGAAGGTGTATTTTGTTTTTTAAATACACCAAGAACCTTAATAATTGAATAGAGTCAGCACAAATCTATTTATTTTTTTGCAGTTTATTTTGGACAAACTCTTTTGATTGGTTTTTAAACTCATTCGATAACTTAAAGATTTAATCTTTAAGTTGATTGGGTTAATCGATCTTAGTTTTCAACTAGAGTTTGATCCTAGCTCAGGATGAACGCTGGCGGTGTGGATAAGACATGCAAGTCGTGCGGTTTCTTTAGCTCCCGCAAGGGAATTATTGAAATAGCGGCGAACGGGTTAGTAACACGTAGGTATTTGCCCCAAAGACGAGGATAACCAGCCGAAAGGTTGGCTAATACTCGATGGTCTCGTAAGAGTAAAGCAGCAATGCACTTTGGGAGAAGCCTGCGGGCTATCAGCTAGTTGGTGGGGTAACGGCCTACCAAGGCTACGACGGCTAGGGGGTGTGAGAGCGCGACCCCCAACATTGGGACTGAGACACGGCCCAGACTCCTACGGGAGGCAGCAGTCGAGAATATTCGACAATGGGCGAAAGCCTGATCGAGCGACACCGCGTGTGGGAAGAAGGCCTGCGGGTTGTAAACCACTTTTATCGGGGAAAAATTTTGATTGTACCCGTTGAATAAGGGGCTGCTAACTTCGTGCCAGCAGCAGCGGTAATACGAAGGCCCCGAGCGTTATCCGGAATCATTGGGCGTAAAGCGTGTGTAGGCGGTAGATATTGTCGAGGGTTAAAGACCAAGGCCTAACCTTGGGAATGCTCTCGAAACGTATCAACTAGAAGGTGTGAGAGGTGAGCGGAACTCATGGTGTAGGGGTGAAATCCGTTGATATCATGGGGAACACCAAAGGCGAAGGCAGCTCACTGGTGCACTCTTGACGCTGAAATACGAAAGCGTGGGGATCAAAAAGGATTAGATACCCTTGTAGTCCACGCTGTAAACGATGATAACTAGTTATGTGGAGTATCGACCCTCCACGTGACGAAGCTAACGCGTTAAGTTATCCGCCTGGGAAGTACGACCGCAAGGTTAAAACTCAAAGGAATAGACGGGGACTCGCACAAGCGGTGGAGCGTCTGGTTCAATTCGACAACAAGCGAGGAACCTTACCAGGGCTTGAAATGGCATTGAAAGCTTTCAGAAAAGTTAGCCCTCTCACAAGGACAATGTCACAGGTGCTGCATGGTTGTCGTCAGCTCGTGTCTTGAGATGTTCCGTTAAGTCGGGTAACGAGCGCAACCCCTGTTGTTTGTTATAAGTGTCAAACAAGACTGCCTTCGTAAGAAGGAGGAAGGTGGGGACGACGTCAAATCAGCATGGCCCTCTGATGCCCTGGGCCACACAGGCGCTACAATGGCGTAGACAATGCGTTGCCAAACCGTAAGGTGGAGCTAATCGTATCAAACTACGCCCTAGTTCAGATCGGGGTCTGCAACTCGACCCCGTGAAGTTGGAATCGCTAGTAATCGCAGATCAGCCTCGCTGCGGTGAATACGTTCTCGAGTCTTGTACTCACCGCCCGTCAACTCAAGGGAGCCGGTAATACCCGAACTTCGACCTCGGTCGTTGGAAGGTAGGATCGGTGACAGGGAGTAAGTCGTAACAAGGCATCGGTAGCGGAAGCTGTCGATGGATCACTTCTTATCTAGAGAATTTTCTTTAGAAAGGTTGATAGTTCCGATATTTATATCGGAACGTAAAGTGTTGGTCGTAGTACTTAAAAGAACGACTACCTGGTTTCAGAAAGGTTATAACTGGAACTCCAAAATAAGCTGCAAAAAAATGTATAGAGATGGTGCTGAAAAATAAAAACATCCTTGATAATAAGGGTGTTTTTGTTTACTATTATTCTTGTTATACAATCTCGGGTGTGTAGCTCAGTGGTAGAGCATTTCACTGATAATGAAAAGGTCGGAGGTTCGATCCCTCCCACACCCACTGTGTTTGTTTTGCCGCGATAGCTCAGTGGTAGAGCGCATCCCTGAAGAGGATGGCGTCGTCAGTTCGATTCTGACTCGCGGCACATAAAGTTTAAGCGGGCTTGCCCGCCGAAGCTTTAGCGAAGGCGGGATTCGTATAGTGGTAGTACATCACCTTGCCAAGGTGGAGGCGCCAGTTCGATTCTGGTATCCCGCTCAGTTTAAGGCCTCTGTAGTTCAATGGTTAGAACGGAGCACTCATAACGCTCAGAAGATGGTTCGATTCCATCCAGAGGCACAGTAGTGAAAGATTAAAAAATAAAATGGACTCGTAGCTTAGCTGGTTTAAAGCGCCTCCCTGTCACGGAGGAGATCGCCGGTTCGAATCCGGTCGGGTCCGCCAGAGGCGGACAAGTCCGCAGTAAAAAGTTTTTTTAAAAAACCGCCCTTAGCTCAGTTGGTAGAGCAGTTGCCTCTTAAGCAAACGGTCGTAGGTTCGAATCCTACAGGGCGGACTATACAGTTACGATATTTAAAATAACTGACCTGAAAAATAAAATTTATTTTCTTTTGTTAGGATTCGAAAGCCGGAGTATGTGCGCGAAGCGCACGACGAGGCGGGGTCGCGACCGAGCAGAGCGAGAGTTGTGACCGAATTCCTACAGGGCGGACTGTATTAGGGCGTTTAGCTCAGTGGTAGAGCGTTTCGTTGACATCGAAAAGGCCATAGGTTCGATCCCTATAACGCCCACCAAAAATAAAACATCGAAGAATATTCTTCGATGTTTTATTTTATAAGTTGCGGGACCCGGAATCTCACGTCGCTTTCCGCCAGTCGGCGGATCGCTCTTTAAAACCCCTCGGTTTTAACACCTGCCTGCCGGCAGGCAGGTTTCCGCCACGGGAAAACACTTGTTTTCCCGACCCCTTTCTGGTTCGAGTCCGTAATTTAATAAAAAAATGACACCCAAAAAAGGATGTCATTTTTTTATAAGTTGCGGGACCCGGACTCGAACCGGGAACCTCCAGGTTATGAGCCTGGCAAGCTACCATTGCTCCACCCCGCTATACAAAAATACTCTAAAAACCTTGATTCGTCAATCCTATTTTTGAACTGTATTATCACCTAATTTAGCTTGACCCCGTTAGAAACCACGCCCGCGCTTTGCGCGCCCAAGGGGCCTAGTGGCGGGCTGTTTCTAACGGGGTTGACGCTAGGTATTATAAAGAATATAATGGCTTTACGTTTATGACGTTAAAAAAATACCATTTAAAACATAGAAGCGAATGAGATCGTGTCCTGTTTTAGTCGGTTTGTAAACGATCCCGCTTCACGGGATTTTTTCTTTTTCATAAACTTGAACATTAAAAACTGAATAAGATGTAAACGGCATCATACAAATAGCTTTTAGTTATTAGCTTTTAGTTTATTAGGAAATTCCTAAGAAACTAGACAGTAAATTTCTAGAAGCTCGGAATAGAATTTAAAATCACTTGAAAATGCGATTATTGTAGGAAGAGGGAAAGCACGGATCATTTTGTGGTCTTAGTGCTTTCGTGAACTTAAGGGCAATTGGTGGATGCCTTGACTCAAAAGGCCGATGAAGGACGTGGCGTAGCTGCGATAAGCCTCGGGGAGCCGTGTAGCAGGCTTTGATCCGGGGATTTCCGAATGGAGAAATCTAATTTCGTAAACCGAAATTGTCTTGGAGGTTGGTAACTTCAAGAAGGGAACCTGCTGAAGTAAAACATTTCAGTAAGCAGAGGAAAAGATATGTCAGACTTTACAACTTATCTTTAGCAAACTAACTTCCTAGGCACACGTAGTCTAGGGAGTTAGTAGGCTAAAGCTCTAACTGTTTAGTTTATTCCCTTAGTAGCGGCGAGCGAACAGGGAGCAGCTCAAACCGATTGGGCAGTATTTCCATATTGACCGGTCGGGGTTGTAGGATGGATTATGCGTAAGCAAGGACACAAGTTTTAGTTAGCTGAATGTCTCTGGAAAGAGCAACTATAGAAGGTGATAGTCCTGTAAGCGAAAATTAACTCTTAGTTCTTATCCATTCCTGAGTAGCCCGAGGAACGACAACTTCGGGTGAAACCGGGAGGACTAAACTCCCAAAGCTAAATACCTTTTGAGATCGATAGTGAACTAGTACCGTGAGGGAAAGGTTAAAAGTAGCCCGGAAGGGCGGTGAAATAGTACCTGAAATCAATTGCCTACAAAGAATCAAAGCCCTTACTGCAACATTTATGTTGGAGTGGGTGATGGTGTGCCTCTTGGAGAATGAGCCAACGACTTTATGTACATCGCTTGCTTAAGTCTTTAGTTAGACGCAAGCATAGGGAAACCGAGTCTTAATAGGGCGTATGGAAAGCAGAATGTGGAAGGTAGAATTTTTTCTACTGACTACATTCTACTTTCCAAAGGTGGTGTGCATAAGACCCGAAGCCAGAGCGAGCTACCCATGGTCAGGATGAAGCTCTCCGAAAGGAGAGTGGAGGTCCGTACTCACCAGTCGCGCAACACTGGGGGATGAACTGTGGGTAGAAGTGAAAAGCTTATCGAGCCTGGTAATAGCTGGTTCTCTTCGAAATAGTTTTAGGACTAGCGCTTTGTAATTAGCCGCGGGGGTAGAGCACTGAATGGGATTGGGTGACGAAAGTTATCTGTTCCAAACAAACTCCGAATACCGCGGTGACTATCAAGGCAGTTAGACTGTGGGGGCTAAGCTCCATAGTCGAGAGGAGAAGAATCCTGATCGCCATGTAAGGTCCCCAAATTTAGGCTAAGTGGAAAAGGTTGTGTTCTTCCTTAAACAGGTGGAAGGTTGGCTTAGAGGTAGCCATCCTTTAAAGAGTGTGTAACAACTCACCACTCTACTACGGGAGAATGCGCCGAAGATTTAACGGGGCTAAGCCTAATACCGAACGTGCGAATGTCTTCCAACTTCGGTTGGAAGGCGTGGTAGAAGAGCATTCCTAACCGCAGTGAAGGAGGACCCGTGAGGGCCTCTGGAGCGTTAGGAAGAGAGAATGTTGGCCCGAGTAATCGCAAATCCGATGAGAAATCGGATCGCCGAAAGTCTAAGGTTTCCTTGGCAATGTAAATCAACCAAGGGTTAGCCGGTCCTAACTCATGATTCGTTGTACGGATCGTGGGGATGGATGAAATGTTAATATTCATTTGCCGTTTGCGATTTCGATGGAGTGACGGAGGTGAGTATGTGGAGCGTATTATTGAATTTAACGCTTCAGTATCAAAGGTTGGTTCTTGGTAAAACCGGAGCCCTGTCTTTAATGACAAACTGCAGATACTAAAAAAGATTTTCCCTCGGGAGAGTCAATTTCACAAAGCCACCTTTCTAGAAAAGCTTCTAAGATTAAGTCGCAAACGTCCGTACTAAAACCGAAACAGGTAGACACGTCGAGTAGACGAAGGCGAACGGGTGAATTTTCGTTAAGGAACTCGGCAAAACAACGGCCGTAAGTTCGCAAAAAGGCCTGCCTCGCGCAAGCGAGGCCGCAGCAAACGACCCCCTGGCAACTGTTTATCTAAAACACAGGTCCCTGCTAACTCGTAAGAGGATGTATAGGGGCTGACGCCTGTCCAGTGTCGGGATGTTAACGGATGATGTGTATTGGGTTCGCCTGATATGCAAAGTCCCGAAGCACCGATGAACGACGGCAATAACTATAATTGTCCTAAGGTAGCGAAATACCTTGTGGGGTAAGTTCCCACGCGCACGAAAGGCGTAATGACTGGGGGACTGTCTCAACGAAAAGCCCGATGAACGGGCAATTCCGGTAAAGATGCCGGGTACCTGCAGCAAGACGGAAAGACCCCGGGAGCTTTACTGCAGCTTGGTATTGTTTTAGCGATCTTTTTGCGCAGCATAGATGGGAGACTTTGAAGTGTAGTTTTTGGATTACATGGAGTCGTCAGTGAGATACCATCCTTAGAGATTACTAAAACTAACTTCACTCTAAACCAGTGAAAGACAGTGCCTGGTGGGCAGTTTAAGTGGGGCGCTTTCCTCCTAAAAAGTAACGGAGGAGTTTATTAAGGTTGGCTAGCGCCGGATGGAAATCGGCGCGATAGTGTAAACGCACAAGCCAGCTTGATTGCAAGGCCAAAGAGCCGCGCAAGCACGAAAGTGGAAGTTAGTGAACCGATGCGCTGTATTAGAACAACGCAGAGATCAACTGATAAAAGTTACCCCGGGGATAACAGGCTGGTAGTGTCCAAGAGTCCATATCGACGACACTGTTCGGCACCTCGATGTCGGCTCACCTTATCCTGGAGGTGGAGAAGCTTCCAAGGGTTGGGCTGTTCGCCCATTAAAAAGGTACGCGAGCTGGGTTCAAACCGTCAGAAGGCGGCTCTCAACAGCGATGTTGAGATGCATAAATCGACTCATATCGGTGAAGTCCTAATACACATTTAACCTGTCGTGTGTTAGGATAATACCGAGGGAAGTCGTGTATGTTTAAATTACTTTCACCAATCAAAAAAGCTTATATCGCTGGTTTTTTAGATGGCGATGGAAGTATCTATGTTAGAGCTAAACCAAATACGAGTTATCGTTTTGGTTATCAAATAGCTTTGTATATAGTTTTCTTTCAATCAGCTAAAGGAAAAACTAAGTTCGAAGAAGTTTGTTCTCTGATTGGTTGTGGTAAATTGCGTATTAGAAAAGATGGAATTCTTGAGTATGTTATCAATCGCATTGATGATGTAAAAGAATTTTTAATCTACATTAAGCCATTTGTAATTCTTAAAAAGAAACAAGTTGAATTAATGCTTAAAATAATTGATTTAAAATCAAAGATAGAAACAGAAAAAGATTTTAGACTATTACTAAAATTAGTAGATTCTTACAGAGAATTAAATTATTCTAAGAAACGCAAAGTACGTACATTGACCCCGTAGAGACTTGTTCTTGGTTTTAGCCAAGAACGGAGTTCTCCAAGTAAAATTGGAGGGCTAACACGTCGGTCCTCTCTAAAATAGAGAGGGTGGTATAGTCCATGCACCTAGTAATAGGTGATTAACATGCGTGAGACAGGTTGGTCCTTATCTGCTGCAGGCGTAGAGATTTGAGAGGAGTTCTTCCTAGTACGAGAGGACCGGAAGGAACGAACCTCCCGTGTATCAGTTGTCACGTCAGTGGCAGTGCTGAGTAGCGGCGTTCGGACGGGATAAGTGCTGAAAGCATATAAGCACGAAGCCTCCCTCAAGATTAGATCTCGTAGCTCCCTAGAAGATTACTAGGTTGATAGGCTCTAGATGTAAGCACCGCAAGGTGTTGAGTCGAGGAGTACTAATCGAGCATGTTCACGAAAGCACTAAGATCGCAATACTTTTTTGTGATTAAGGTTCTATTTGTGGTGCCATTTACATTCTTATTCAGTTTTTAGTGTTTATAAGTTCCGTTTCAAAAATTTGGGTGCCTTGAGCGATGTGGTCCCACCTCTTCCCATTCCGAACAGAGAAGTGAAACGCATTAGCGCCGATGGTACTAGATCCTTGATGGTCTGGAAGAGTAGGTCGGTGCCCATATTTTTGAAACGGAGCGATATAAAAAATGTTCAACATTGAGTGTTGAACATTTTTTAGTTTGGATTTGATCCCGTTAGAAACCACGCCCGCGCTTTGCGCGCCCAAAGGGCCTTAGGGCGGGCTGTTTCTAACGGGATTGACCTTTTTTTGTTTATGTTTTAATATTGCAGGCGCGTGTACCTTAACTAAATTGTTAACCCTTATACAGGAGAAGAAAAATGCCCCCAGAAAGAAACGGTGCCACCTCGTCGAAATTGACAGGGGCTGGGACACCACCTCATCCGGCCCCTCCTAAGGCGCCGATGGAACACGCACATTCCAAAGTTCCCGAGCAAGTCGAAGCTGTTGGTCAGCTGTTGGCTAGGCTTGGGACGATGGAGGGTATTACGCAGGAAGAACTTGCGAGCGCCCTCGAAGCAATAAATCTCAACAGAGAAGAGCTGATCGAGATTCTCGCTGCTTTTGGCGAGGAGATCGTCAGCCAGAGGGTTGCCATCAACAAGATTTTGGTTGCTCAGACCAAGCTCAACAAAGTTTCCATGGCTGCGCGTATTCAGGCGCGTATCACCGGAAAATACGAGAAGCTCATGGGCGTTGATGGCGCAAAGCAGTTGCAGGTGCACCAAGAAGAGCGTCCAGTCCAGCAAGCGCAAGGGGAAGAGGTTGAGCTTCAGCCTGGCGATGATGATTTGCCTGGGGAAGGAGAAGGGGGTGCGGAGACTAAATCCGGCCGCCCTTTACCCGAGGCGGAGGTGGGGAGATGAATGAAGTCTCCTCATCTCCAAATGGAAAGAAACTCAAAAAGCGGGTCTCAGACTGGGCGGTCGATGGACTTGCTCGGATTAGATCCAGCACGACAGGAAACGGATCGACTCCTTAGAGAGGTTGAAGAAACTGATCCTACCCAACTTATTATTGAGGGTAGGATAATAAAAAGGAGAACTCTTTTTCTTGGTTGTGTCATCTTGCTGGTAACTGTTGTTGCTATTGGCACAGTATCGTTTTACTTTGGCCGTTTTACGGCTGGGGATAGCAAAAACGAAACAGCAAGGATCGAATCTGTAAGTCCGAGTCCTATAAAGGAAACAGCTCCTATTAAATCTCCAGAGTCTGAAAGAGTCGAAAGACTCCGTAAGTTGATAAGGAAACAATAACCGCAACAGGCACGCAAACGCGTGCCTGTTTTATATTTGACGCAGAGTTATTTTTATGTTAAAAGATAGACAGTTCATTCTAACTCAAACAAGGAGAAAAACTCCATGCTATTAAGAGTGTCTCAATTACTTTTTCTTTCGCTTTTATTTTTTTCATGTAGCGATAGTGGGTTAAAGAAAGATTTTGACGAAGCTGAAAAGCTGGCATTAGAAGCTGCGGCGTCTCGGGATTCTTTGCAGGATAAAGTTGATTTTTTAAGCAATGAACTTGAACGCACAAATAAGGCGTTAAAAGTATGGCAAGACGCAGGGCGTTTGACGATTGATGAGAATATTTCTCTTACAAAGGAGAACGAATCACTTCGTAAAATAATTTTTTCCAATAAAAAAGAAAAACCTAAAGCTAGTGTTTCTGTAGGTGTTGTTTCTGCAAAAAAAGAAAATACAGAAGTTTCTCGTGCGGATACTTCGATCACTGTTACAGTTTCGGATTCTTTGGATACTGACAACACAAAAGAACCTGTGAAGCCCATGTCCTTTATCGAATATGTTTGGAGTAAAAGAAACAAGGTAGAGCCCTAATTTCACAAACCCCGTTTTGGCCAATACCAGAGCGGGGATTTATTTTTGCTTTTTTAAATTTATAAATAGAAAGCAAAAATATCCCGAGTGAGTTTTGCGACGAGGGATTACCTCTAAAATTGAGCGTGTTTGCGGTGCAGAGCCTTGGTATTGACAATAGGCATGTATGTATGCTACTATACAGACAGTTCCAAAATAACTGAATTTCCCTTAATCCTTAGGAGGTTTGTCATGGCTACTACCCGCGAAGAGGATATCGATCTCGAGCGTGAAGGCGAAGACGAAGATGAGGAGACTCAGACCACCGAAGAGGGGTCGTCCTTCTTCTCTCGAGTTAACTGGTCACTGGTCCTTTCCATGATCTCGGTCGTCGGTGTGGTGATTCTTTTCATCACCCAGCCCGAAGATTTGAAGCAGGACGTCGACTGGCTGTTGGCACATGCCAGTGCACAAGGCGACAGCCTCAAGGCTGTTGCCGATACCGTCGCTGTCCACGAGAACAGGCTCGATAATCACTGGACGCGGATGGACGGTATCGAAAACACCATGGCGGTTGCCGCCAAGGTGGACAGCGCTCTTGGTGTTGTGAAGAGCGACATCGGCAGTCTCCAGAAGGTGGCTAGTAAGGTCAAAAAATTGGAGAGCGAGGCGCGGCAAAGTCTTGATCTTTCCAGGATGACCCGCGAGGAGCTGGAGCTCCTCAAGAGGACATTCGGCGACCACGCCGCCCTGCGTTCAAGAGATGCTCATGGCGATCGCAAGATCGCCTCCAACAAAACCTCGTCGCAATCCAACGGCGACGATTGGGAGTTTGTCTCCCAAGGAGGAGGTTCAAGGTGAAATGAAAACGACATCCCCCACGTGCTAACGCGCGTGGGGGATATTTTATACAATTTATTAAATAAAATTTAGTTACTTCTCAAAAATTTTCTAACATGCATTGTGTCGAACACCTGAGTTTTGCCACCTAAGAATCCTTTCTTTCTATCTAATTGATGCGTGGTTCCTTGAGCATCTTCTTCAAAAAGTTTCCATTTGCCTTCGTCTACAAATTGAGTAAAATATAGTTTTCCACTTTTACCTTCTACAGGGAATATATTTTCTTTTAATTGCTGGAAAGAAACAGGGTCAACATTTTTATCGAATTTACCTTCCAAAATTAAAGCCGTATATTCTTTAACTCTGTTATTAAATTCAAACAAAGATTGAGCCAGTTTTTCTGGAGTATCTATTTTATTCCATTCGCCACTAAACATTTTTGCATAGACTTCTATTCTTTCTGGGTTTGGCTTTGGAAAATCTCCAGCTTGATATTCCGGAGTCGCCATTTCTTTAACTATAAATTGACGAACAATTGCATCGCGAGAATCTTCGGGGGCGTTTTTCCATGCTTGCTCAGGAGACATATTTCCAGATTTTCCAATTTCTAGACCGCTTGGTTTTTCTGGTAAATTTCCAGCAGGTATCCCCGAAGCATTTTCAAAATTTACATGAGGTTTACCATCGGCACCAATTTCTATAACAACTTTGTCGCCATCGTGAACAAGGTCGGGGAGTTTGCCGTTAAATTTTTTATCCGCTAATTCTTTTAATGTTTCGGCAGTTTTATTTTTAGCCCATTCGCTAATTGAGCCATCCTTGGTGGCGTCGTAGCCAAAACGATCTGGGTTCATTCTAAAACTTTGTTCGGTAGAGAACCAAATAGAATCTTGATCGCCTGCAATTGGGTTTTCAAAACGAAAAGGTTTTATGGTTTCTGTAGTAGCGGAAGTAGGGGCAGTAGCCGGTGCTTCTGCTGGGTTTTCTAAAGCAGGAGTTTCTGCGCTTGCTTCAGGAGAAGATTCTAAAAATTGACTAAAATGAGAATTTAAAGAATCAGCTCCGGCTTCGTGGCCGGAAGATTTTAAGGTTTCGGATAATTTAGCTATCTTAAGAGCTTCTCCGTTATCTATTCCATCTTGAGAATTAACACCTGCAAGATTGTCAAAAAATTCGTTTGTTTTTTCTATTTGTTCTGGAGTTAATTTTTCAACAATTTCCGATTTTTTACCTAATATTTCTGCTATGCTATCCCATATTTTTATATCGAATATTTTTTCTAAAGGTACAGTTACAAGAGTTTCTATGGATAAAGCAATAGCAGCTTGTTTACCTAATTCATGTGCAAACCCAGCTGATGCAGCCAGTGCATCTATTTCCCCATATTGGCTAATAATTCTGTTATAATCTTTTAATTTATCTTCGTATTTTTTTATTATTTGTTCTTTTTCGGTTTCAGTTGCGGCGTTATCAAGTTTTTCTTGTATTTTTTCTAAATCGGATTCTATGTTTCTTTTAGTAATTCCTTCAACTAAAAACCTTGCCCAAGTTGGTTTTTCTTTAGGATCCATTGTGGCAAAACGATTCAATATGTCTTTAGGTAATTGTTCCAAAAAAGCTTTGCTTAACTCTTCTTTGGTGGGATCTTCATCTTTTACCGATTTTTTTTGAGCTTCTTCATATATTTTCCAAGCTTCGGTTTCTGCTATATCTAAAGAATTTACTCTGTTTTTTTCTATAACTTTTTCGTTTTTTAATCTAGCTTCTTTTGCTGCTTCACCACTACGAGAAGCAAGCATTGCACTCATGGTTACATAACGAAAAGGCGAGGCGACTGTATAACTTGTAAAATCTAAAATTGTTCTGCCATAGCGCAAAATATTTCCTGCCAAATAACCCAAGTTGGAAAGATGACTTTTATTGCCCTGTTTTACAGCTTCAAATTTTTCTTTTGCTTTTTCTTGGTCGCGTCTGTAGTTTTCGGCCATAGAACCAACAAACCTGCCAAAAGTTCCTTCGGGTTTGGATCCACTAGCTATCTTTCCTAAAACATTGGCAAAAAATTTATTCTTATTTTCTTCTACAAAAAAACCTAGATTATTAAATTTTAAACCAAGTTTTTCTTTGATGGCTTCATCTAATTTTTCTACATCTTCGATTGTCTGAGCATTTCCAAGTGCTTCTAAGGTTTCGGCTGGAATGTTTTCTGTTTCTGGAGTTGAGGCGGGTTCAGTTTCTCCAAGTGCCGAACGTACTTTGCCCGATATTCTTTCTATGTCTTCCTTATCTTTAGGGGATAGTTCATTAGGTAAAGAATCTTTAGTTTCTTTAAGTACTGCTTTTGCTCTGGCAATAGCGTCTTCTGAAGTCTTTTCTTTTTCGAGAGAAGCGAGGGAGTCAGTTCTTCTTTCTTTGTCAGTATTAACATATTCTTGAATAACAGGAATCTTTTTTAGATAGTTCTCATACATATCTACATAAGAACCAGCACTCATACTATCGTTTCCATATCCTCCTGTTTGTGTTCTGTATTCATAAGCTGGCGTAGTTAAATCTCCTCCTTCCACCCATGTTTGTTTAAGACCTGTTGACTGCACTTCGCTGTCGTCTTCAATACCGCCAATCCAGGCTCGGTCGGCGGAATCTTTGCAGAACATAAATTTAAGTTTGCCATTTTTTGATGGAAATACTTCGACAGAGAATTGACCATAGATGTTTGTTTTTTGTTCCCAGCTTGCTAGCAGTTTTGAAAAATCAGGCGATTGTTCTTCTTCAAGTTCAATTTGTTCTGGTGAAGTTTTGCCTTTGTCGGTATAAAAGTCTCCAGACATTTTTTTTGGCGTAGCTTCAATTTCCCGATAGTATGCGCCATCTTTTTTATCGACTTTCTGGGCTGTTCCTGCAAAAATAAAGTCTGGATTTTCTTTTAATTGCAAAATAGGCATACCCTCATGTGTAATTTCGGAAAGTGCTCTTTGCGTTACGATTGGTAAAGTGATACTTTCTTCACTGTGTCCTTTGCCGTACCATTCTATCATTCCACCTTCACCCATTTCATAATCCGGTAAGTAACGCCAGACGCCTTGTGAGTTGCTACGATAGTATGAACGTGCTGTTATTTTTTCATCTTTTTCTACATAAGCAACAACTGCAATCCGGCCACCACCTAATTCGTAACCGGATGATGAAAACCATACTACAGAATCTCCTATAGTGATTTTGTGTCTAGGAAGTAGTCCTTCATTTTTTAAGATTTCGGGAGTTAAGGTTTTTCCTCTAAATTCGTCTCCGTGTATTTCTGCTTTGCTCAAGATTTTTTCTGCTTCAGTGTCTTCTATTGTTTCAACTTTGAAGGAGTCAAGTTCACTTTTTCCTTTTTCAGCCGAAGCAGGGGAATCGGGTTTTTTGTCTTTGACTAAACCATCTTTGTCTAAACCAAAAATAGCCATTTCGTCTTCTTCTATTATGTGTTTACTTTTTTCGTCTTCACCTAAACCTGAAAGCGCATCTATTTCGTCTGGGTTTAATTCAGCTGAAGAAGTTTGAGGTTTTTTCTCTCCGGTAGCCTTATAGTTTTCTTTTCTTGCTTTAATTTCTTTAGCGACTCGATGGGTGATGGCGCGTAAATCCATAGAATCCCTTTCATCAGGGTCTTTAAACTTTGCTTGAAGTTCTTGTAGTTTTTCGTATGAGGTATTATCGGCTGATCCAATAGAGTTTGTTTCTTCTAGTACTTTATCAAATGTATCTAGGGCTTCTTGATACATTTTTTCTAATCTTTCTTTATGGTCTTCCTCCCATTTACCTGTTAGTTCTCGGAATACTTGAGAGCGTTCCGGAGTTCCTTCTGGATTTAATTCAAGGAACCTGTTTTGAGATTCATTTTTCGCTTCTTTCTCACTTCCACCTGTTGCAAGTGTATTCAAATAGACTCTCATACTTTCCTCTATAATTTCACCTTTTTCTGGAGAAATAATCTTAGGCTCTTTTTCTCCAAGATCATTATCCATTTTTTTTGCTGGTTCTAACTCGGTTGGAACCACCGGCAAATCTTCTGGGGGTATGGTTATTTCGTTTATTCCAGCCGAAATTATATCGAAGTTTTTTTCGATTCTAGCCCAAAGTCTTTCGACTTCATTTTGATTTACAACCCCACCTTTTTCTTTTAGTTCGCTTGCTTTTTCAAATAGTTGCTCGGATTCTTTTATGGCCCTTCCAATCAATCCTTTTTTATCTGGAGATAAATCTGGTTTAGCCAGTATATCTTGTAGTTTAGATTTTTGATCGGCTAATCTTTCTGCTGCCAAAGAGATTTGTTCTTGTTGTTTTTCTTTTAACGCTTCGTTGGATTCTGATTCTATTTTTTGAGCCAACTCTTCGTTTCTTGTGCCTTTAACAAAAATAGGTTTTCTGTCTTTAATAGGTTCTTGGGTTTGAGCAGGGGGTTCGGTTTCGGTTGTTTTTTGCTCCTCCTCATATTTTTGTGAATACTCTTCACCCAATTTTTCGTAGAGAGTGTTTAAGGAATCTATTGAGCTTATTTCTTTTTCAGAAAGAGCGTTAACTAAATCTATATCTGTAGCTTCAGAAATAGCTTTTCTTGTAAGACTCAATTCGCCTATTTTCGAAACTAGTTCTTTAAAAATAGAACTATTTTTTAGTTTGTTATCATCTTCATCGTCTGAGAGTATAATTTCGTTAACAGCAACTCTTGCTTCTTCTATTTTAGAAGCATTTATTTTTTCTATAGCTTGTTTTCTAGCTACTTCCAAAGCATTTTGTCTAGCTTCTGGGGATTCTTCTATTTCCTGTAGTTTTTTTGTAATTTCCGAATCCTGCTCCAGTATTTCGCCAATGGATATTCCACCACTTTCTTTATGGCTCGGCATAGTTATTTATGAGTCTAATTATAAGTAATTTAATTGTATCACTGGTTTAAGAATTCCGCCAAGCTTAAACCTGTTTCGTTTCTAACCACTCTATCTATAGCGTAAGGAGATAGGGAAAAAAGTTTCCTCTCGTTTATATTTATGGTTGTGGTAACTCCAAAAATTAAGCCTGCAAATTTATTTGTATAAACATCGGCCAATATTCCACCCGAAGAACCAGATTGTGAAGACAAGCTCATTCCAGAAACAATAAAGTCGGCATTAAATTCACTAACTATTGTTTCGCCAAAAAGCATATTTAGATTTTTTAATAAAACTTCGTAGCCCAAAAGTTCCCCAGGGTAACTAAATGTGGCAAGAGGTTGGTCTTTTTTGGGTAAGTAATTTGTATCTATAGAATAGTATGGGAAGGCGCTTGTTATGGGTTCTCCACTGGCGGAGCGTGTAATTTTCCAAATAGAAACATCGTTAGCATGCCCTTCCCAGTTATTTTTATTGCTATTAGTGTATGCACTGGGAAACATAACTATTTTGGCGTACCCAATGTTTTTTGCAGGAGAGCCTTGGCGGATTTTACATTCATAGTTTTGGTTAACAAAAGCTTCAGCTACGTGAGCATTGCTTAAAATATATCCATTAGGGCTAATTATTACGCCCGAAGCTGTTTCTACGCCGTTTGAATATTCGCAAAAGAAATTGACCACACGTGAAGATGCTTTATCGTAAAGTTCTTGTTGGCTTAGCCTAGGTGGTGGAGGGGTGTTTTTAACCTCGATTTCTTTTATGGCTTGGTTAGCTTCGTCTATTTTTTGTTGAATAAGATCGATAGAGGCTTGGTCTAGAACAGGTTGAGGTTTTGGTTTTGTAATTGGTTTAGTTGTTGTTGCGATAGTTGAAGTTTCTGGAGTGGTTGTTCCAGTTTGTTCTTCTTGTTGTGTGGCTAGAGGTTCGTTTTGTGTGGGTGCAGATATTTCTTGCTTATAAACAAAAAAAGTTACAGATAAAAGAATCGTTACAATATACAGTAAAAATCTCATTACTATATTTAAACACACTTAGTTGAGAAGTTTAACCGAAGTGCTAATATAAGGTGATGTCTAAATACTATAACCCTAAAAGAGCTAGGAATCTTTTTGATCCTAATTCTAAAACACCTTTTCGTTTAAGTCGTTCTAAAATAGATTTATTTTTAAATTGTCCTCGTTGTTTTTATTTAGATAGACGTTTAGGTGTAGGCCAGCCGCCAGGTTACCCGTTTAGTTTAAATAGTGCAGTAGATAAGCTTTTAAAAAAAGAATTCGATGCACATCGCAAAGAAGGCACGGCTCATCCTTTAATGAAAAGTTACAATATAGACGCTGTTCCACTAGATCACAAACTAATGGATGATTGGCGAGATGCTTTAAGTGGAGGAATCACATATTTACATTCAAAAACAAATTTATTTATAACTGGTGGGGTGGACGATGTTTGGGTAAACACAAAAGGTGAATTTATTATTGTAGATTACAAAGCCACCTCTAAAGATGGTGATGTTAATTTGGATGCAGATTGGCAAATAGGTTATAAGAGGCAAGTAGAAATTTACCAATGGCTTTTTAGGCAAAACAACTTTAAAGTTTCTAACACTGCATATTTTGTTTATTGTAATGGCAATACCGATGCTGCAGCTTTTGATTCTAAACTGGAATTTGATATTTCGGTTTTAGCTTACGAGGGTAACGATAGTTGGATAGAAAATGTTATTTTAGATTTACATAAATGTTTAGCCTCCTCAACGATACCAGAAACAGGAGAAGATTGTGACTTTTGCAAATACAGAGAAGCGGCGTATGATGTTGAAAGCTCTAAACCTCAAATCCTAAACTCTAAACTTTTTTAGGCCGTTCGGCTCTGAGAGCCTCAGGCTCGAAGAGATTTAGAGTTTAGGTTTAGAATTTATGTCGCGTCTCTTTTCTCATCTTAAACGTCTGGACTGGGTTTTAATGGGTGCCATTGCGCTTGTTTTTGTAATGGGGCTTTTAATTTTTTATGGTAGCGCCGAAAGTAGGCAAATTTTTTGGCGACAGTTAGTTTTTGGTTCGGTTGGTTTTTTGCTTATTTTAGCTCTAAGTTTTTTTGATTGGAGAATAATAAAAGAAAGTTCTTTTTTTTCTATAGCTATTTATGTTTTTGGTTTAGTTTTGCTTTTTATTCTTTTTGCGGTTGGAGCAAAAGTAAGGGGTGTAACCAGCTGGTTTAGGTTTGGAGCTTTTAATTTTGAGCCGGTGGAGTTAATAAAAATAATATTGGTTGCGGTTTTAGCAAAATATTTTTCTTCACGGTTTATAGAGCTTCATAAGTGGAAGAACATATTAATTTCTTCTTTGTATGCCGGTTTTCCGTCGGCGCTTGTTCTTTTGCATCCAGATTTGGGTTCCGCAGTTGTTCTTATGGTCTTATGGTTTGGAATGATACTCCTTGCTGGAATTAAAACACGGCAAGTTTTAGCTATAGTTTTTTTGGTTTTAACTGCGGCGGTTTTGATGTGGAATTATGGTTTAGCAGATTATCAAAAAAACAGAATAACGAGTTTTGTTTATCCGGACAGAGACCCTTTGGGTGGATCGTATCAAAGTAGGCAAGCGATGATAGCTATAGGTTCGGGAGGATTGTTTGGTAAGGGTATAGGCAGAGGAACTGAAACAAGGCTTGGCTTTTTACCAGAATACGAGACCGACTTTATATTTGCAGCTATCGGAGAGGAATTGGGTTTAATAGGGATAAGCATCTTGCTTATTGGCTGGTTTATTATCTTTTTTAGGCTTTATAAGGGGGCAATTTTAGCTTCAGATAACTTTTCTAAGCTGTTTATAAGCGGCATGGCTGTTGTTTTGTGTACTCATTTTATTGTAAACATAGGGGCAAATCTGGGTTTTTTACCGATTACAGGCATTCCTTTGTCCTTTGTGTCTAATGGAGGGTCTAATTTGGTGAGTTTGTGTGTAGGAGTAGGCATAATCCAGGCAATGAGGGCTAGGGCTTATCATAGAAACGAGGGTGATGGTGTGGCTGTCCTTGACTCCTGAGTAGCTTACAGATTATACTGTAATTGACAATGAATCTTGGGAGTTTTGCGAATTAATCGCAAGGCATCAAAGTACCTGCAGTATAAAAACTGTAGGGGAGAAATATAAATGAAATATTCAGCTCTCGCGTCAAAAAGCAGAGAGTGTTAATAGACACACCTTGATAAACCCAATGGGTGAAGGGGTTTTTGTGTCTGTTTTTTGGTTTTATAAATAGGTCCTAGCGGACAAAAAATTATTTATGAAGAAAAAAATCTTCTCCTCGTATAAGTACAAGCCATTTCCACTACCAAATCTTTTAGAGGTTCAAATAAACTCTTATAAATGGTTTTTGCAGAAAGGGCTCGCAGAAATTTTCCAAGAAGTCTCTCCTATAGAAGATTATACTGGCAGTAATTTGCAACTTTCTTTTGGCGACTATTATTTTGATGAACCTAAGTATTCTCAAGATCAGTCCAGAGAACACCTTACATCCTACGAAGCTCCTCTAAGGATAAAAGCTAGATTAAAAAATAAACATACCAACGAAATAAAGGAACAAGAAATCTATTTAGGAGATTTCCCTTTGATGACTTCTCGTGGCACATTTATTATTAACGGAGTAGAGAGAGTTATTGTTTCTCAGCTTATTCGTTCTTCGGGTGTTTTCTTTACTTCTCAAAACACAAAAAATAAAAATCAATTTGGCGCCAAAATTATTCCAAACCGCGGCGCTTGGTTAGAATTTGAAACAGATAACGATGGAATAATTTCTGTAAAAATAGACAGGAAACGCAAAGTTCCTGTGTCTTCTTTGTTTAGAATTTTTGGTTTAACTCAAGATGAAGATATAATAGAGGCTTTTAAAAAACACGATACATCTGTTGATGTTACTCATATAAAAAATACATTAGCCAAAGATACAGCTAAAAATCAGAACGATGCTTATATAGAAGTATATAAACGTATTCGCCCAGGCGATATGGCCACTGCTGAAAATGCTAAAAGTTTAATAGACGCAATGTTTGGTGGTACCAGATACGATCTTTCCGAAGTTGGTAGATGGAAAATGGAACAAAGATTGCAGGAAATAAGAAAAGAAGAAGACCCTAAGTTAACATCGCTTTTAAAATTAAAAGATTTAAACAAAGAATTTAGCGACAAGGTTTTACACTTGGTAGATTTGGTTGCGATTATTTCTCAGATAATAAAATTAAATAACGAACAGCCTATAAAAGCCGACGACATAGACCACTTAGGAAATCGTCGTGTAAGAGCTATGGGTGAATTGGTTCAGCAAAGATTAAGACTAGGTTTTGCACGTTTAGAAAGAATTGCCAAAGACAGAATGTCTACGCTTGATGTAACTACAATTACACCAGCTCAACTTATAAATGCTCGCCCTTTGATTGCAGTTGTAAAAGAATTTTTTGCTTCTTCGCAGTTATCGCAATTTATGGATCAAGTAAATCCATTAGCGGAGTTGGAACACAAACGCCGTCTTTCGGCATTAGGGCCTGGGGGTTTAGCACGTGAAAGAGCTGGTTTTGAAGTTCGTGACGTGCACACTTCGCACTACGGTAGAATTTGTCCTATTGAAACTCCGGAAGGACCAAACATTGGTTTGGTAGAATATTTTGCTTCTTATGCCAGATTAAATGAATTTGGATTTATTGAAACTCCTTATAGAGTAATTAAAAATGGAAAAATAACAGAAGATATAAAATATCTTAACGCCTTAGAAGAAGAACAATATTATATTGCTCACGGCGGAGTAAAAGTTGATGAAGACGGTAAGTTTTTAGAAGAACTTGTTCAGGTTCGTTATTTAACCGAACCTACTTTAATAGAAAGAAGCAAGGTTCAGTTGATGGACGTTTCACCTCAACAGATTATTAGTATTGCAACTTCGCTTATTCCTTTTTTGGAACACGATGATGCTAACCGTGCTTTGATGGGTTCGAACATGCAACGCCAAGCCGTGCCTTGTGTAAAACCACAGGTGCCTTTGGTTGGTACAGGTGCCGAAGAAAGAGCAGTGCAAGATTCTGGTTATGTAATTTTAGCCGAAGAAGATGGAGAAATAGAAGCGGTTGATGGCAAAAGAATTAAGGTTAAATACAATAAAGCTGTTAAAGATAAAATGCGTGGCGAACTTAAAGTTATGCATACCGAAACAGTTAAAGGTGGTGGTGAAATTGTTGAATATAATTTGCACAATTTTGTACGTTCCAACCAATATACTTCTTTAAACCAATTTCCTCGCTTATACAAAGGAGCTAAATTTAAAAAAGGTGAGGTTTTAGCCGATGGTATTTCTACCGAAGATGGTGCGTTGGCTTTGGGTCAAAACTTAACAGTAGCTTTTATGAGCTGGCGCGGTGGAAACTTTGAAGACGCTATTATACTTTCGGAAAGAATTGTAGAACAAGATATTTTCTCTTCCATACACATTGAAAGCTACTCTATAGATGTTCGTGAAACAAAACTTGGGCCAGAAATTACTACACCAGATATTCCAAACGTTTCCGAAGAAAAACTAAAAGATTTAGACGAAGAGGGCATTGTACGCATTGGCGCCGAAGTTGGCCAAGGCGACATTTTGGTGGGCAAGATTTCTCCAAAAGGTGAAGCCGATTTAACCGCCGAAGAAAGATTGCTTCGCGCAATCTTTGGTGAAAAAGCTCGCGATGTTAAAGACGCATCGCTTCATTTGCCTCACGGTAAAATGGGTAGAGTTGTTGGTATTAAAATTTTTGAACGAGATAAAGGCGATAAACTCCCAGCTGGTGTTATAAAAACTATTCAAGTAGAAGTTGCTGAATACAGAAAAGTTTCTGTGGGCGACAAATTAGCAGGTAGGCACGGTAACAAGGGTGTTATTTCCATGATTTTGCCAGAAGAAGAAATGCCATATATGGAAGATGGCCGAAGCGTGGATATTATTTTAAATCCATTGGGTGTGGCCAGCCGTATGAACATTGGTCAAATTTTGGAAACTCATTTGGGTTGGGCTATGAAAGCTAAAGGAATGAGAGCAGCTACTCCGGCTTTGGCAGGTGCTACCGAAGACGAAATTAGAGCCGAACTTAAAGATGCTGGTTTACCGGAAGATGGAAAAGTAATTTTACACGATGGAAAAACAGGCGAAAGATTTTCTCAAACAGTTACGGTAGGAATTATTTATATGATGAAGCTTAACCACTTGGTTGAAGACAAGCTCCATATGCGTTCTATTGGGCCCTATTCGCTTATTACTCAACAACCTTTGGGCGGTAAAGCACAATTTGGTGGCCAAAGGTTTGGAGAAATGGAAGTTTGGGCTTTGGAAGGATATGGCGCTGCAAACATATTGCAGGAAATGTTAACTATAAAATCGGACGATGTGGTTGGCCGTGGTTATGCTTACGAAAGTATTATAAAAGGAGAAACAATCAGAACACCAAATATTCCAGCTTCGTTCTTTGTATTGGTAAATGAAATGAAAGGTCTGGGTCTTAATGTGGAACTTATTGGCGAAGAAGTTCTTCCGCCGAGTGAAATTAGAGAAGATATAAAAGAAGAAGCTAAAAGTTTATAAAATTAGCTTCACTAGCCCAGTAACGCATACGAATGTACGTTACTGGGCTAAAAGCTAAAAGCTAACAAATGCCTAAAACAAGTATTCCCCCAAATTTAAAAGATTTTAAAGCTATAAGAATACGTTTGGCTTCGCCCGACGATATTTTAGACTGGTCTTATGGTGAAGTAATAAAACCAGAAACCATAAATTACCGAACTCAAAAACCAGAAAAAGAAGGTTTGTTTTCCGAGGCAATTTTTGGACCTACCAAAGATTGGGAATGTTATTGTGGTAAATATCGTCGTATAAGATATAAAGGGATTGTTTGCGATAAGTGCGGAGTAGAAGTAACTCGCGCTATTGTTAGACGTGAAAGAATGGGGCATATAACTTTGGCAGCTCCGGTTAGCCATATTTGGTTTTTGCGTGGCTTGCCATCTAAAATGGGGCTTTTATTAAATCTTGGTGTTCAGGAACTAGAAAAAGTAATTTACTTTGCGGCATATATAATAATAGAAGTAGACGAAGAAGCACGACTAAGTGTTTTGTCTGAAATAGAAAAAGAATATAAAACTAAATTAAAACTTCAAACCACAAAAGGTGGCCAACGCGAACTTAAATCTTTGCGTGATACAGCTGTAGACGAACTAAATAAAATTAAAAAATTCCAAGTTATTTCGGAAGCTCAATATTATGATCTTTCGTTAAAATATGGCGAAGTTTTTAAAGCTGATATTGGCGCAGAAGCTGTTAGAAGGATCTTTACCCAGATGGATTTAGAAGCGTTAAGAGATGAGGTTGTAAAAAAATTAGGTAATATAGAAGAAACTGGCGACAAGAAAAAAATGTTGCGCCGATTAAGATTGGTTGAATCTTTGGTTAGAAATAAACTTCGACCAGAATGGATGTTTATTACAGTTCTGCCTGTTATTCCACCAGATTTACGTCCGATGGTTCCGTTAGATGGAGGCAGATATGCAACGAGCGATGTTAACGATCTTTACCGACGTGTTATTAACAGAAACAATCGTTTAAAGAAACTTATAGATCTTAAATCTCCAGAAGTTATTGTTAGGAACGAAAAAAGAATGTTGCAGGAAGCGGTTGATGCTTTAATCGATAATTCTGCGCATCGAGGTAGTGAACCTACGGCTACAACAGCTGGTGGTGGTAAACGTGCTCTAAAATCTTTGGCCGATATGTTGAAAGGCAAACAAGGCCGATTCCGCCAAAACCTTTTGGGTAAGCGCGTGGATTATTCTGGACGTTCGGTTATTGTGGTGGGTCCTGGTTTGAAATTGCATCAAGCTGGATTACCAAAAAGAATGGCTTTAGAGATTTTTAAACCTTTCGTTATTCATAAACTTATTTACCAAAAGGAAGTTGCTTCTAATATTAGAAACGCTTCGCGTTTAATAGAAGAAGAAGTGGATATTGTTTGGGAAGCTTTAGAAGAAGCTATTGCCGATAAAGTTATTTTGCTTAACCGTGCTCCAACATTGCATCGCTTGGGTATTCAGGCTTTTCAACCAATACTAATAGAAGGTTCGGCTATTCAAGTTCATCCTTTGGTTTGTCAGGCTTTTAACGCCGACTTTGACGGCGACCAAATGGCCGTACACTTGCCACTTTCCGATATAGCTCAAAAAGAAGCTAAGGAAATAATGTTATCTTCCAAAAATTTATTAAAACCTTCTACAGGCGAAGCCATTGTGGATCCTCAAAAAGATATGGTTCTTGGAATTTACTGGATGACTTCGGAGGTAGAAAAAGACGAAGAAAAGAGTTTGAAAGGCGCGGGTAAAATGTTTGGTTCGGTTAACGAAGCAATTTTAGCCTATGATTTTGATGAAGTAGACCTAAGAGCAAAAATTAAAGTTAGGTTTGAAAAATCTGGTGGGGAATTTATAGAAACCTCTATTGGTAGAATTTTGTTTAATAAAATTTTACCAAAAGAAGTTCCTTATATTAACGAAACAATGAACCGTAAAAAGTTGGTTAAACTAACCAGCGAGGTTATTCAGAATTTTCCTCAACCAGAAGTTGTTAAGATGTTAGATGATATTAAAGATCTTGGTTTTGATTATTCAACACGCAGTGGAATTTCTTGGGGCATGAACGATATTATAGTTCCAGAAGAAAAACCTAAAATTATTGCTTTTGCCATGAAAGAAGTAGAAAAGATTCGTGAACACTATATGCATGGTCTTTTAACTTTGGAAGAAAGAAAATCAAAATCTATTTCTGTTTGGCACAAAACCAAAGAACAAATTGCAAAGTTGGTTCCACCAACAATGCATAAAGCTAACCCAGTATTTATGATTTTTGATTCTGGATCCCGCGGTAATATTAGCCAGTTAACTCAGATGGCTGGTATGAAAGGTGTCGTTATTAACCCTGCTGGTGCCACGATCGAACTTCCTATTATTCCATCTTTTAAAGAAGGTTTTAATGTTTTGGAATACTTTATTTCTACGCACGGTGCTAGAAAAGGTACAACCGACACAGCTTTAAAAACAGCCGCTGCTGGTTACTTAACTCGACGTTTGGTAGACGTAGCTCAAGATGTTGTTGTTCGTGAAGATGATTGTGGTGATACCGAAGGCGTAATTAAATATAAAGAAGATGGTGATGAAATTAAGATGACTTTGGGTGAGAGAGCTTTGGGTCGTGCTGTAGCCGAAGATATTAAGGATACTAACGGTAAAGTAATGGTTAAAAAAGGTGAACTTGTTAACCGTGATCAAGCTAAAGCTATCGATGATTCTGAAATTAAGAAAATGAAGTTACGTTCAGTAATGAGATGTAAGAGTATAAAAGGAATCTGCGCCAGATGTTTTGGTTATGATTTAGGTTCTAACTCTTTGGTTAAAATGGGTGAAGCTGTTGGTATTGTTACTGCTCAAGCTATTGGTGAACCAGGTACACAGCTTACAATGAGAACTTTCCATATTGGAGGTGTGGCTGGAGTTTCCGACATTACACAAGGTTTACCTCGTGTAGAAGAAGTTTTCGAAGTACGCCCACCAAAAGGACAAGCCATAATTTCTGAATTCGACGGCAAGGTGGAAGAAGTTATTTCTCAAGGTAATCAAAAAATAATTAAAATTAGAGTTGAAACAAAATCTGGTAAAGACGATATTAAAGAATATAGTTTACCTGTAAATGTAAGCGTGTTTGTTGAGAAGGGAGATCTAATTGCTAAAGGCTCACAAATTTCGGAAGGTAATTTAAACTTACAAGATTTATTTGCTTTTGCTGGGCAAGAAGCAGTAGAACGTTATATTGTAAAAGAAGTTGAAACTATTTATGTTACACAAGGCGCTTCAATTAACGAAAAATATTTAGAAGTTATTGCTCGCCAGATGTTATCGCGTGTAAGAATCTCTGATCCAGGGGATACAAAACTATTACCAGGTGAAGTTTCCGAAAAATGGCAGGTTTGGTCGGAAAACGCTAAGTTGGACAAAAAGGGCAAAAAAGCTACCTATGAACAGTTGTTATTAGGTATAACCAAGGTATCGTTAACCACTGAAAGCTTCCTTTCCGCCGCTTCGTTCCAAGAAACAGCTCGTAGTTTAATTAATGCCGCTATCGAAGCTAAAGAAGATGGTTTAAGAGGATTGAAAGAGAATGTTATAGTAGGCCGATTGATACCAGCAGGAACAGGGTTTAGAGAATAGCTGGATCAGCTTCATTAGTTTTCAGCTTCGTTAGCTAGTTAAGGAGGAATTCCTAAAAGCTAAATAAGCTAGGGAAGCTAAAAGCTGGTCAAGTTGACCCTTTACACCCTTTAGCCCCTTATGTTAGTGTATTATCACAATTAAATAGTGAGATCCACAGACAGTAGGCGTTCATATAAGTCCTACCGAGGAAAACCTCAACATCCTATGTGATGTGTAAAATGTCTGTGGAAATACCACAGACATTTTATGTTAACAAAAGACCAAAAAATAAAGTTAGTAGAAGAGTTGTCCGATATATTAAAAAATAATCCTAGTATTCTTTTTGTTGATTTCTCGGGTTTAAATATGGGAGAAATTATAGGTTTAAAAAAAGAACTTAAAAAAGAAAGTATAAAGTTTAAGGCACTTAAAAAATCTCTTTTAGGTTTTGCTTTTAAGAAATCAGGTAGAGAAGAAATGGATTTATCGGATCATAAAAATTCAGTTGCAATAGTTTACTCCTCTAATGAATCGGATGCAGTTATGGCAAAAATCGTTCATAAGTTTTCTGTACAGACAAAGAAATTGGCAATATTGGGTGGGTTCCTTATGGGAGAAAAGATGTTAAAGAATGCTGTTGTGGCTTTAGCACAGTTACCATCCAGAGAAGTTTTATTGGCACAAGTTGTACAGTTATTTATGTCGCCGGTAAGTGGTTTTGCGAGAGTATTAGATGGAATTAGTAAAAAAGAAAAGGTCATATAAAAATAAATAAAAAATATGGAAGAAACAAACAACAACAACAATATAGAAGTTCCTGCAAAGTTTAAAAGCTTAGTAGAAACTGTAGAAAAAATGAATGTAATGGAATTAGCCGAATTAGTTAAAGTTTTAGAAGTTAAATTCGGTGTTTCCGCTGCAGCTCCAGTTATGATGTCGGGTGCAGGTGCTCAAGGTGGTGCCGCACAAGCAGAAGAAAAATCAACTTTCGATGTTGAATTAAAAGAAGCTGGTGCTCAAAAAATTGCAGTCATTAAGGTAGTGCGTGAACTTACAAGCCTTGGTCTTAAGGAAGCCAAAGACTTAGTTGATGGCGCTCCTAAGGTTATAAAGACAGGTGTTGCTAAAGCCGAGGCCGAAGAAATGAAGAAGAAGTTAGAAGAGGCTGGTGCTAAGGCAGAAGTAAAATAAACAATAACCAAATCTTAAATTACAAACAAAGCACAATACGCAAGATATAAAATTTGTTTATTATATTTTGTATATTGTTTGTAATTTGTTTATTGTGTTTTGTAATTTATATTTCGAAGGAAAATACAGTTTTATTTTTAAGGAAATAGATTATTCTTTCTTGAGAATTAACAAAAAAAGACTTAGCTCCAATAAGTTCATTATGGCTAAGTCTTTTTTTAATATTTAAATTTTTATCTAGAATAATAACAAGTCCGTTATCTGGGCTAAATAAATATATATTTTTATAAGAAACGGAAGTAAATACTTGGTTTATATTTTCGGAAAAATTCTTTTTGTTTTTAACTTCGCCATTAGTAAGTTCGGCTAAGGTGTTTGAATCTGTTAAACCAAAAACGGAACCTTCTATAGAAAAAGATTCTAATTTACCTTCTTCTTTTTTGGTCCATACCTTGGCTTCGTCAAAAACTAGGTTTTCGGCTCCAGCATTTACCGTTGGAGTGGAAGACGATAATGTAAACGGCATTTTATAAATAAAGCCATCCTCGTTTAATAAGTAAATAGCATTAGCATAAAAAGAGGCATCTTTTATGGCAGGAATATTTTCTGGGCGTACCCAATAAATTTTATCTTGGGAATCGCCAAGTTCTTCTATTATTTTATCTTCGGTTATTAATATTTGAGAATTAGGGTTTCCTGGTTTTAATAGGGAAGACACAAGTTTACTGCCTTCTTCTACAGAATCGAACACGCCATCGGCCTTGTTAAAATCAAATTTATAAAAGTTTTTACCACCTAAAACAAATATTTTATTTTTACCCAGCGTTATTTTTTCTGGTTCAAAACCAACAGAATTATTTTCCAGATCAAAAATTTTATTTATTTTATTTATTGTTTCGGCTTTGCTAATTTCTTTGTATATTTTTTCTAAGTCGTCACTAAGTGTAGAGCGGGTTGTTTTAAAGTAACCAAGTTCTTCTAGGCGTTTTAATTTTTCTTGTGCCGAAAACAAAAGTTCGTTAGCTTCGGTTTCGTTATTAGTAGCTATTAAATCGTTTATCTTATTTTTTATGTCGGAAACTTCTTGTAACAATTGTTCAGATTCTTTTTTGTTTTGGGATGTTTCGTTTCTTATTTTAAGAGAAGTAAAAGTTATTACAGAAATAGCAATTAATAAAATGGTAACAATAATTCCAATCTTAAAAAATTTACTCCTATTTTTTGCTGGTGTGGTGTAATCAGGAATATTGGCCTCGTTGTGTATAGATACAAGAGAGGGCTTAATTACGTTAGAAACAACGCTCGCGCTAGGGCGCCCGAAGGTCTTTTGAGGTGAGTTGTTTTTAACGGGATAGATGCATATAAGCGCAAGGCTTTTAATGCCATTATCGGTTTTCGATAAATGGCTCACCATCTTTTTTTCTTGAAGGTTTTTTAAAATTTCTTTTTCGTCTATTTTATAAATTTGGTTAGTAGCCAAAAGAATATGATCGTCGGGTAAAAGTTCGCCACTAATTATATTTTCGAAAGATAAAGGGTTTTGGTTTTGAGAACTAGGAAGCATCGCTATTGTTTGAAGTGAACTATCTCTTAACAAAAAAGCCGTAGAATCTCCCATTCTGGCTATGTGGAGTTTGTTTTCTTTTAAGGAAGCTATTAAAATTTTGAGCTTTAAAGCCGATGACGGTGTTAGCCAATTTTTCTTGCTGTTTAAAAGACTATTAACTCTTTTTAAAGAAAATTTTAGAGCAGACATTGGGGTCACCAGTGTGTTTTGGTAAAATTCATTCTTAATTACAGAGGCTACTTCGCTCGTAAGTTCGGCATTTTCTTTTTTTGTTTTATTAGACGAAGCTTCTGTTACTATAAATAAACTGCCCAAAGTTGCCTCGTTTTTATTCGAAGGCACAAAAACAAAAGTTTCGGCATAGCTAGAACCAATAGGGGATTTATCTTGTATGGTTAGTTCTTCTGGATGGAAGAGAGAGTCTTTCATATGTATAAAGTATTATAGGCGTAATTTACTTAACTTTACAATGCCACCTATGTTGCTATACTGTATGCAAATTCAAAGGTTAAAATGGGATTAAATAATAACAATGTGTTGGAGCAGTTATTTGGTGTAAAAGCCAAAGTTTTGAAGTTGTTTTTGCAGCACCCACAACTTATATTATCTACCAGCGATATAGCTAAAAGGGTTAATATAAAAAACAAAGAGTTAGAGAAAATTATTATTTTTTTTATTAGATCCGGCATTCTTAAAAAAATAAACGGCAATGGTAACAGGAAAATCAAAAAAAATAATTAGAAATTTTACTGCAGGGAAAAATAAGAATAAGAAAGTAAAAAAAAATAAACCAAGGGTTTTAACTAAAAAAGTTAGAAAGATTAAACCTAAGGTTCTTGTACATGAAAGGTATTATCAACTCAATCAGGAGTGGAGTTATTTAGATGAACTTAAGAATTTGGTTTTAAAAATATCGCCACCGTCCTTTCCTAGAATTGAAAAAGGTTTAACCAAAATAGGGAAGATAAGGTTGGGTGTAATAACCGGTGTGTTTTTAAATATACCAAATGCACGAGCAGATATTATGGTGGTAGGGGACGATATAGATTTTAAAAAGTTTATTAGCTTTATAAAATTAGTAGAAGAAGAAATTGGTATAGAATTACGATATGTAATTTTAGGTACGGATGAATTTAAATATCGTTACGGAATGTTCGATAGGTTTGTTCACGATATTTTAGAATATCCTCACAGAAAAGTTATAGATAAATTAAAAATAAAAAATTAGTTTTTATTTTTAATTGGGCGATTAGTTTAGTGGTAAAACATTGCATTCACATTGCAGAGATACAAGTTCGATTCTTGTATCGCCCACATAGTAATAAAAATTCTAAGTTCTAAATACTAAATCTAAAACAAATTATAATAATTTTTTTAATTAGGATTTAGGGCTTAGTTCTTAGAGCATAAACTTAAAAATCCCCATTACGGGGATTTTTAAGTTAGATATCCATAAACCTAGTTCTTCTGTTTGCTTTATCTCTAGAGCCTTCCATGGCTCTCAAGAAGGCCTCTATTTGGTCTACCCTGTAATAGCGATAGTTATTTATTGGGTTACGATACGGGCTAAGTTTGCCGTCTCTATCCCAATTACGAAGTGTTAAAGGCGTAACACCTATAACAGCTGCCGCTTGCTTAATACTTAAATATTTTCGTCCAAATGACATATATGTATATTAATGTTTACTAAACTTTTTATATCAATGTATTCTAATTTTATGTTTATAAAAAAAATATAGCAAGGGCAAAGTTGTGCACATGTAATAGGTTATAAAACACAAATTCCAAATTACAAACAAAACACAAAATATTAAAAAATAATGCCCAAAATTATAGTTAAAAGTCTAAACTTTAAAATTTTTCCAAGTCTCAAATTGGTTATAAAGTGTCTTGCTATTTGTAGTTTGTTTCTTGTGCTTTGTTTATTCCAAAATCACTCTTCAAATTAGGGTTTTGGTTATCCCCATTTAACCTGTTGTTATGTAGTAAAAATGCTATAATTTATATATCCGATAACCCTATCGGATATGTATATAACTAAGCACCCTGTTCCCGCGAAAGCGGGGGCAGGGTTTTTGTTTTTACTCGACGTAATTGTGCAAGATTACCAAATGGAAAAAGGCGAATATATTTTAATAAGTAAGATTTCAAAAGATACTCCGTATACATCGGAGTATTTAAGCTTGCTTGTTAGAAAGGGGAAAGTGGAAGGTAAAAAATTTGGAAGAAATTGGTATATTTCAAAAAAATCATTGGCAAGTTATTTATCTACGCATCAAGTAGTTATTGGATCAAATTTTAATAATAATTTTGTTAAGCCTGTAGTGCAGAATTTTAGACCAGTTTTAGTTAATGAGTTTGCACTTAAAAATTTAAATAATATTCATAACGATAGTTTAGCTGCAGATGTTCGAAGAGAGATAGATGAATTACAGGAAGCATATCAAAATAAAAAATCCGAATCGCATTTATCCCGTTCAATCCCTTTAACCCCTTTAAAAAAAGTTTCAGAAAAAAAAGAAATTTTGGATGGTGTAGCTATGTCCGGTTTTTCATTCCCTCAAATAAACGAAAGGGCAAAATGGGATGTAAAAAATAAAGGGGAAAAAGTAAATTACGGAAAAGGAATTTCTCAGCAAGTAAAAGCAGTTTTTATTAGCATTTTTACATTAATGTTTGTATTGGGAGGTTTCAACTTTAAATTTGCCGATGCTTTGTACGGCGCTGTAAAAGAATTTGTCGGGGACGCTATGACCTTGCAAGGCAAAGCCCCCGGCACAGGTGCTAACGAAATTTTGCTTTTAGACAAAGGTGGAAATATTTCTATAAAAGGCAGTGTAGAAACCGAAGGGCAGTTAAAAAGTCATGCTCCAGAAGGTGTACCGCCATTAGAAATTGATTCTAAAACAACTGTTCCAAATCTTTCCGCAGATCTTCTTGATGGTTTAACATCGTCAAATTTTAATTTAGAACTTATAACTAAAAATGGTTCCCTAACTAGCAATAAAATAACTCTTGGCGGTGGAGCAGAAATTCTTTCTTCTCTTTTTGTTTCTGCACCTTCTGTATTCGCAGACTACGTCTCTCTCGCCAAGGATCTTTACGTAAACGGTAAAGCCACAATCTCTAATGGTTTTGAAGCTATTGGTAACTCTTCCATAATTGGCCGCCTAACATTAAAAGGCGACATAGATGCAACAGGCTTTATCGCCGCCCAACGCGCACAAATAAAAGAAGGTGGTTTAACAGTAGGTGGTGCCACAGTTTTAAATTCACTCGGTGTAACAGGAGGTGCATCCATGAGTGACCTCGGCATCTCTGGTAACTTCTC
>CALRHC010000003.1 GCA_943359335.1 Candidatus Yanofskyibacteriota bacterium | reverse complement strand
ACATCTTTTAATTTGGGTGTAATATTTTTAGCATTAATGCTAATGCTTGTTTATGAAAGATGGTTTCTTGTTAATTTTTTTCACCGCTCGGCTTGGCAAACTTTAGCCTTTTCTGGGTTTGGAGTTTTAGTTTTTTACGCAACTATATTTTCTTTAAATTGGGCTTTGGGTTTAGGTAATATAAATGAAGGCATAAACAGAATTGGCACAACAACATTTTTAATTGTTACATCTGCGGTGGCTAGCTTTTTGTTTAATAAGTTTTTAGGCAGGGAATTTAATAATGTTTAAAAAGAAAATAATTAAAGATCTGGATCATTTAGAAATAGACGAAGTTTTTTTCGATAATCATCAAATTTCGGAGAGTGGTTTTAAATGGGAAGACAGAATTTCTAAAAATATTTCTAATTCGGCTATAAAAAAACTAGGTTTAGTATTACTTCTTGCTTTTAGTGTGGTTTTGTTTAGAAATTTATATATAGTTATTTTTAAAAACAAAGAATATATAGCTTTGGCCAAGGCTAACTATATAAAAGAAATTTGGGATCGTGCACCTAGGGGAATAGTTTACGATTCTAAGGGTAAAGCGTTAGTTAAAAATGCTTTGTCTTTTAACTTGGTTATGATTCCAGCAGAATTACCAAGAGATAAATCATCTCAAGAAAAAATAGTAAAAATATTAAGTGAACTTTTACAACAATCCGAAGATACTATAAAAAAACAGTTTCAAGATATAAACAGGTTTTCTTTTCGCCCTATTCTTGTTTTAGAAAACTTAGATCATAATGAACTTTTAGCTTTTAAAAGCCAAATAGAAAATTTGCAAGGTTTTCGTTTAGAAGAAAATTTTAAAAGAGAATATGAAGGCAGGGGAGTATTTAGTCATGTTTTGGGTTATACAGGCAGAGTTACAGAAAAAAATGTAAAAGATAATAGTGATTTTTTACTTACAGATATTATCGGTAAAAATGGTTTAGAGTTTGAATATCAAGATTATTTAAGAGGCCAAAAAGGTGTAACAATGCTAGAAAGTTATGCTCATGGTGGAATAGGTAGAGTGGTTGGCACAAAACCAGCCGTTGCTGGTAATAATTTAAATTTGTTTTTAGATGCCGATTTACAGGCCAAGCTAACAGAAGTTATGAGTCGGCATTTGGGTGCAATTGGTTTAAATAGGGCAGCAGCGATTGCGATTGATCCAAGAGGTGGTGGAGTTTTAGCTTTGCAGAGTTTTCCGTTATTCGATAGCAATGTTTTTACAACACGTTTAAGCCCAGAAACTTTTAAAAATCTTTTTGAAAGTAATAGCCAGCCAATGTTTAATCGTGTTATAGGCGGAGTGTATCCGCCAGGTTCCACAGTTAAACCTTTTATTGGTATAGGTGCGCTTCAAGAAAAAATTGTCACCGATAAAACTTTAATAAACGATAAAGGTTTTATAACTGTTGGCAACCAGATTTTTAAAGGTTGGAAGATTTTAGGAATAGTAGATATATATAAAGCTATCGCTATGTCTTCTAATATTTTCTTTTACACCGTTGGCGGAGGTTATGGTGATATTCCGGGTTTAGGGCCAGAAAAATTGGCAGAATATTATAAACTTTTTGGTTTTTCAAAATTAACAGAAATAGATTTACCAGGTGAGGCCGATGGTTTTATTCCAACGCCAAACTGGAAACGTTTAAACAAACGCGAAGGTTGGTTTTCTGGTGATACTTATAACATGTCTATTGGGCAGGGGTTTGTTCAATCAACTCCACTTCAATTAGCTTTAGCTACTTCGGCAATTGCAAACCACGGTACATTGTTTAAGCCCAGAGTTGTTAAAAATATAACCGACGCTTCGGGTAAGGTTATAAAAAATATAGAGCCAGAAGTTTTAAGTAAAAATTTTGTAGACCAAGAATCTTTAGAAATAATTAGGCGCGCTATGCACGAAACAATTGTTTCTGGTTCGGGGCGTTCTCTTTCGGCTTTACCAGGGAGCGCTGGTGGAAAAACAGGGACGGCACAAACCGGTGTGGGAAATAATACACATGCTTGGTTTTCTGTTTTTGCACCATACGAAAATCCAGAAATTGTTTTAATAGTTTTGGTGGAAAACGGTGGGGAAGGCTCGAGCATAGCAGCACCAATAGCACGAGAAGTGTTAGAATGGTATATGCATAGATAAAACTCTAAATTCTAAACCCTAAACCCTAAAAAAGATGATATTTGATGGTAAACAACTAGCTAATAAAATTTTAGATAGCATAAAAAAAGAAACTAATTCTTGGCCACAAAAACCAAATCTGGCTGTAATTAGTTTTGGCGACGAAAAAAATAATTCTTCTTATATTGTTCAAAAAAGAAAAACAGCTGAAAGTTTGGGTTTTGGTTTTAATGATTATAATTATTCTAAGGACGACTTTTCAAAAGCTAGAGAATATTTAAATAAAATAGTAAAAATGGAAAGTGTTTCTGCTGTAGTGGTTCAAATGCCGTTACCTGCAGAAATTAATAACTCTATTTTAAATGTTATACTGCCAGAGAAAGATCCCGATCTGTTATGTGATAGATCGGTTGGCGCTTTTTTTAATGGGCATTCTTTGATTAACCCACCAACTGCCGAAGCTATTTTAGATGTTTTTAAAGAAGAAAATATTAGTTTGTTGGGTAAAAAAGTAGCTTTGTTTGGCTATGGCAGGCTCGTAGGAAGATTCTTAGTGCCAATGCTTATAAAGGAAGGAGCGACAGTAGCCGTAATAGATAAAGACACGCCAAAAGAAGATGCTAAGCATATTTCTTTGTGTTCGGATATTATTATAAGTGCTGTTGGGGAGGCTAATCTTATTAAAAGCGATATGGTAAAAGATGGTTCGGTGGTTATAGATGCTGGGTTTTCCATCCTTGACGGAAACATAGTAGGTGATGTAGACTTAGAATCTGTGAAAGACAAAATTTCATTAATTACTCCAGTTCCAGGCGGTGTAGGACCAATTACGGTAGCTCGGCTTTTTTCCAATGTAGCAAAATTATTTAAGTATTCAACTAAATTTAAAAACTAACACCAATAATATTGGTGTTTTATAATAATAAAAAAATGCAAAAATATATTTCTCAAGGCGATTTAGAAGCTTTTAAAAAAGAATTGCACGAATTAAAAACAGTTAAGCGTCATGAAATTGCGGAACGCATCGAAGAAGCTAAATCGTTGGGAGATCTTTCCGAAAACGCTGAATATTTAGAATCACGCGAGGCTCAGGCGTTTAACGAAGGCAGAATAAGAGAACTAGAAGAATTGGTAAAAACTGCCGTTATTATAGACGAAAACAAAAATAAAGCCGGTGCCAGAGTTGCTATAGAAGTAGGCGATACAATAGAAGTTAAAAATGAAAAAGGCGAGAAAATAACTTATACTATTGTGGGTTCTAATGGTGCCGACCCTATGCAAAATAAAATATCGAACGAATCTCCGCTAGGTAAAGCATTTCTTTTTAGACTACCAGGCGAAGATGTTGAAGCCGTAACTCCAATGGGTAAATTAAAATATAAGATCTTGGCTATTAAGTAGAGCTCTGCTAGAATAGGAACAGTAGTAAAGCTGTTCCTTTTTAGTTTCCATATTAAACAGGGGAGTTAATATGGCTAAGTATCTTGGTAGAGATAGGAAATGCTTTTACGTTGATGAATCACACAATGGCTTAAGAAAGCCCTGTGTTGTAGCCGATGAAGAGGTTCGGGCAATAGATGATGACGAAACATATGTAGTAACCGTAGAGGGCAAAACCATGATAGTTAGAGGTGTGGAATTAGCTCCCATGTGAAGAGAATTAACCGAGTCTATGGACTCGGTATTTTATTTTTACTTTCTTTAGTGTATATAAAAAATAAAGTAAAAATACACTGAGAGAGCCTGCCTGTCGGCAGACAGGTCTGCGAGTCGAAGTGTCACGTTATAATAATGAGGTTTGCCAATTTTTGCAGGTCTTGTATAATATAAAAACTAGCTAGTCTAGTGTTCCTTAATCATCCCATCCACTCACCTTCTGGGGAGAAGGCCGTATGGATAATAGTTTGGGCAGTATCTTTAGCAGTAGCGAGCAACGCCGCGATCTCTCGATCGGAGAGCTTGCTACGCTTCGCTCGAGTTTCTCTCATATTGATCCTGCGCAACGTGCGCCTGTGGAAGAGATCCGCCAGTTCTTGCCCAAGGACACCCAACAAGATCAACAACCCTTCTCGGGATAATCGAGGAGGATCCCCCCAGTTTCGGCCGCGGAGATAACTTTCTCCGCGGTTTTTTCTTTGACCCAAGGTGCTTTAAAAGCTAGAATATATAAATAATATGATCGACATTAAATTACTTCGTGAAAAGCCAGACTATATAAAAGAAGCCATTCGTAGGAAGGGTTATAAAATTGATGTTGACGAAATTTTAGAAATGGATAAGCGCCGCCGCGCTTTAATACAAGAAACCGAAGAGTTTCGCCGTAGTGGAAAAGAAATTGCATCTTTAGGCAAAGACGCTTCCGAAGAAGACCGTGAAAAAGGCAGAAGCTTAAAAGAAAAAATAAAGGTTAAAGAAAAAGAACTAGATGTTGTAGAGAGCGATCTTTCTGCAAAGTTTTCGCAAATTCCAAACCCTGCTTTTGATGATGTGGTGGAAGGCGAGGGCGATAAAGGTAATAAAGAATTAAGAGTCGTGGGAAACATTCCCGAATTTTCTTTTAAACCAAAGGATCATTTGGAACTAGCCGAAAAGTTAGGCATTGTCGATTTTGAAGCTGGTGCTAAGGTTGCCGGTAGCCAATTTTTCTATTTAAAAAACGAAGGCGCAATGCTGGAGCTTGCCATAATAACTTACACACTAGATTTACTACGCGAAGAAGGTTTCGAAGTTTTGTTTACGCCCGATATGGCGCGTTCCAAATATTATTTAGGTACGGGTTATTTGCCAAAAGGCGACGAAGCTCAAACATACGAAATTACAGATTCCGATTTAGGTTTAATTGCTACCAGTGAAGTTGCTTTAGCCGCTTACCATTCCGATGAAATTTTAGATTCAAAAGTTTTACCAAAAAAATATGCTGGGCTTTCGCATTGTTTCCGCCGCGAAGCTGGCGCATACGGAAAATATTCTAAAGGGCTTTATAGGGTACACCAATTTACCAAGGTAGAAATGTTTGCCTATACCACACCCGAAGAATCTAAAAATATGCATGCCGAGATTTTACGTTTGGAAGAAAGAATTTTCCAAGGTTTAAATATTCCTTACCGTGTTTTAGAAATGTGTACTGGCGATTTAGGCGCGCAAGCCGCCGCTAAATACGACCTAGAAGCTTGGATGCCCGGCCGAGGCGAATGGGGCGAAGTTACATCTACTTCTAACACTACAGATTACCAAGCCAGAAATTTAAATATTAAATACCGTTTGCCAAATGGCGAATCGGATTTTGCCCACACATTAAACGGCACAGCTGTAGCCACTTCACGCGCTATAATTGCTATATTAGAAAATAACCAAAAGGAAGATGGTTCGGTGGTGATTCCTAAGAATTTGCAGAGGTATCTTACTTTTAAATCGATAAATCCAAAGTCTTAAATTCTAAGCTCTAATATCTAAACTCTAAACAAGTTCTAAATTCTAAGTTCTAAACAGTTTGGGGTTTTAAAATTTTGAAGATTAGAGTTTATTTAGGATTTAGTGCTTAGAGTTTAGGGTTTTGACTTAAAAAATGGCTGAAAAATTCCGTCCTGCCCAAAAAGAAAATGTTTTTTCAAAAGTAAAAGTCCCTAGTTATGCAGGGCCTGTTTTGTTTTTAACCATAGCTTTAATCACTGGTGTATTCTTTTATTTTAAAAAGCATACCGTTAGTGACGAAGTAAAAGAGGAAAATTCTATAGATAAAACACTATCTGCCGTTTTATGCCAAAGCACAAGTTGTTTTTGGTTAAATAAAGATGGAGTTTCTTTTAACGAAGGCGCTAAAACCAGTGGGAACTTGGTTTTGGTTGTGGAAGATAAAACCAACAAAGAACTTAAAGTTGGCGAAAAGTTACTAGACCCTAAAATTTTAGGCAAAATAAATTTTTTAAAAGAGGAGCTAGCTAATAATTTTAAAATAGAACTAGTAGAAACCAAAACCGAAGATTCCAACTATTCCGATTTTGATTTTACAACAAGCGAAGGTTGGGTTTTGCGTTTAAACTTAAGCGAGAATATATACAAAACCTTAGAAACATTAAAACAATCGTTGGTTGAAATTAAAAAATCCGGCCCAACCGCATTGTTAGACTATTTAGATTTACGCATACAGAATAAGGTATACTACAAATTCAGGTAGCTTCTATCGAAGTGGAACTTCGATAGATAGGAGTTAAATAGAAAGGCAACTATTCGGAATTTCCGAATAGTTCAAAAAGAAGGAAAAAAACTTGGTAAAAATTCAGTTATCCGGAATTTCCGGATAGTTCAAAAATAAAAAAATAACTTGATGAAAAATCAACTGTTGCAAAAAATGCAACAACTCAAATTTAGGAAAATAGCAAGTTTTTGAGATAATTATGAAAAAGAAATCAACACAAACTAATATGCATCCGACGATTTTTGAAGAAAAAGAGGTTCGTAGAGCTTGGCATAATGAAGAGTGGTATTTTTCAGTAATTGACATCATAGCTATCTTATCTGGAAGTGAAAGACCAAGAAAATACTGGGATGATTTAAAAAGAAAGCTAAAAGATGAAGGAAGCGAGTTGTCCGATAAAATCGGACAACTGAAATTGCAGTCTTCCGATGGTAAGTCTTATCTGACGGACGTGTCTAATTTACAGGGTACTTTCCGCATTATCCAATCAATACCATCACCAAAAGCTGAGCCATTTAAACAATGGCTCGCTCGAGTTGGGCAAGAGCGTATTGAGGAAATTCAGAATCCTGAGCTTGCCGTAACAAGAGCAAAGGAAATATATGACAAAAAGGGGTATCCAAAGGAGTGGGTTGATAAGCGTATGCGTGGTATTGCAGTTAGAAATACGCTGACTGACGAATGGAAAGAGCGTGGAGTGTCGAAAGGCTTTGAATATGCAATTCTGACTGATGAAATATACAAAGCAACTTTTGATAAAAGCGCTAAAGAGTATATGGATTATAAAAATCTTGATAAAAAAGCTGGTGATAATTTGCGTGATCATATGGGAGATATAGAACTTATTCTGACCATGTTGGGTGAGGCGACCACGACAAAAATAACTTCAGAAAAAGATTCTCGTGGATTAGACGATCTCAAAAGAGATGCAATGGTTGGTGGAGGCGTTGCTGGCAGAACCAGAAAAGACATTGAGATACAGACAGGTAAAAAAGTAATATCAAAAGATAATTTTAAAAATCAGAAATCTTTGAAGGGTGGGGGAAGGAAAAGATAATATGAACGAATCAGAAACAAAAGTTGAGATTAAAAAATCCGGCCCAACCGCATTATTAGACTATTTAGATTTACGCATACAGAATAAGGTGTATTATAAGTTTAAATAAACTTATGAAAAATATTAATGATTTAACAAAAAGAATTATCGCTTTTCGCGACGCACGAGATTGGAAGCAATTTCATAACCCCAAGGATGTTGCACTGTCTTTGGTCTTAGAAGCAACTGAAGTTATGGAGCATTTCCAGTGGAAGAGCAAGGAAGAGATGGAGAAATATATAGTAACGAATAAATCTGATATTGGAGAAGAATTGGCTGATGTTTTGTATTGGGTACTTCTGATGAGTAATGATCTCAAGATTGATGTTTTAGAGGCGCTCGAAAATAAGATTTTAAAGAATGAAGAAAAATATCCTGTTGAAAAAGCAAAGGGAAAATATATAAAATACAATAAATTATGATTGATTTAAAAAGTGCACTTAACGCTAAACGATTTTATAGATTTACGGGGCCGCCAGAACACTGGTTAACGGCGTTAAAATATTGGACATGGGGATTAGAGGAACATCACAGAGAACGTTGGAAAAATATTCAAACTGGAGATGTGTTTTTTATCCATAGTACCGGTTCACAAACGTCTGCATTCAATAATGCTGTTTCGGGAATTATTGGAATTGGGGTTGTCGGTTTCGATTTCTCTATAAAGGAAGCACCTCTCTGGCATTACGAGATAAAAAATAAAGTAAACAGGTGGCCGCTGTTAGTACCGTTAACTGAGGTATATTTGTTTAGTGAAATACTTGATCCAGCAATATGGGAGTCGCCTGAGCCTAAAAATGATGCAAAAACAGAAAAACTAATTGATAAATTATTGGTGAATCGAATTCCTATAGCTAATATTAAAGGATTCCCTCAAATGGGTAGTTTTTCTAGCGTGTCTTTTGATGTAGCTAAACAGATTTTATTTCAAGATAGGCCTCTTTATCTATATTCTGGCCACTCATTAAGAGGTCAAATCAAAAACGAAGAAAAGTTATCAGATATGGCTGAAGTCCACAGTGCCACAGAAACACTGCGCTCGGCAGCTTCTTTGAGATTTTTAGAAGAACTAAATAAAAGAATAATAGTTAAACCATATTCTCACATAACAAGAGATAATGATATTTTGGCGCGTGCTGAATTATCACATCATACAGTTTTGCAAGAGCTTATAAATATTTTCCGTGACAAGGGTTACGCAACTCTCTCAAATAAGCACGTTGATTTATTTGCACACAACGAATCAAAGTCATTTCTTTTTGAAGTAAAGAGTACGGAAAATAGAAATTTTCGAGTTCAAGCCCGCAAGGGTATTGTACAGCTTTTTGAATACGATTACTTTGAGATTGATAAATTTAAAAAAGAAAAAGGAATAACATTTAAAGAATCTTATAATTTGTTAGTTCCATCACAAGAACCCAAGGATACTTCATATGTAAAATTTATTAATTCCTTGGATTTAGGCGTTGCAACAGTTAAAGATCAAAAATTGATAGTCATCGGTCAAGATAATGGTTTTTCAAAAATATGAACAGTGAAGAATTCAAAGAACTGTATACAATGGAAGAAGATGATGAATCTATCACCGCATTCAGAAATGATATTGGTTTTTCGTTAATTAGGAAGTATCCTAAAAATTCTCCTTACCATAAGGATGGTAGACGAATGTTTATAAAAATTGGCGATCTCGACAAAGGTTTTTTTTATGGTGTGGATATGACTAAGCCCCAAAGTAGAGATAAAGATGTTGAGTATGTAATAACAGATGGTGAAGAATATAATAAAAAAGTTACAAATTTTATATCAGACGTTGGAGAGTTTAAATTTGATAAAAATTCAAAAAAAATAATTCATCAGGTGACAAATAAAAATTTTACAATGAATGAATTTGTTCGTATTTTAACTTTTAACCATTTATCAGATCGACTTTCCTGGAAACGTAAAGCTAATTCAACTGCCAACTTCATTTTAAAATTTATTTTTTGGCTTTCAGATAAACACTACGATCGTGTAGAAACTGCAGTTGATAAATTTAATTTTAACCAGAAACAAACTTACTCAGAAGAGAAAATAAACAATATAGATCCTTTTTTTAAATATTTTTTGATTTTCAGAAACACACTTTTTATCGGTTTGTTTTTTGCTTTTTTAGTGGCAATTTTGTTTACGCGATATAAATGGATCGCTGAATTTACTGTTGCAAACCCTCTAGTAACCCTATCTTTCTTCTTGCTTCTATCTTTTTGTGAGAAAATTTCTATTTGGTTAAATGAAAAGATAAAAGATTTTTTTGTACCTCGGAAATTTTATAATGAAAAATCAAATTTTATTGAAAAACTACATGAATACCAGTATCAAAATAAATTCAAGTTAAAATTTAAGATAGGTTATTAAAGCATATCAATTCTCACTAATCAATTCTATAAACAAATATAGAATAACCAATTTTGGCTACGGGAGTGTAAGCATCTAGCCATTTATAAGAAGTTGTATCGCCTTGAAAGTTTTTGGTTGCAGTGGCTCTGCCGTTTTGGAGGAGTGAAGCAGAAACTGCTAGCCAGCCGTGGCGTTGCGAAGTGTTGTGAGCATCTAAGCGTTCGTATTTGTTGCCTAAATAATATTCTGGGTTACCACCACCAAAGTAATCCAGTTTTATTTTGTCTATATTATTTTCGTTAACGTATTGGGTTAAACGTTTTAAATCTTGCCCCCAATCTAAATTGGAATCCACCGCATATTTATAACCATTATCTGGCCCACCAGCCAGTTCGTTATAGTAACTAAGATAGTATGGGTAAGTGCTTATTGTTTCCATACCAAGCCAAACAGAAAAAATACAAACCACCAAAACTTTTATTGGTTTTATTCCAGTTTTTACCCAACCACTAATTTGCCCAGCTGTAAGCATATATATAAAAGGAAAGGTTGGCAGGACATGCCGTACACCAATATTTAAGTTTCCTTTAATGCTTAACGCCCAATAAATTATTATAAAACTGAGCCAAACAAATTCGGTAAAATTTTCTGTAAACCATTTAGCTTTTCTTTTCCAATTTTGTGAGATTTTTTTTATTCCTAACAAAAGCGCAATTAATATTAAAGCTAAGGCAGGGATAGTTTCTTTTAAAGCATAAACTGTTGGGAAGTAGCTTTTCCAAGCAATGTTAGAAACATCGCCCATAAAATATGTGGTGTTGCCTCCGCCAGTGCGTTGAAAAACCATTAGTAAGCCTAAAGAATATTGCGCGTAAGGGCGAAGCAATGGTTTATCTGCTGCCCAAATAACCGCATCGGCTAGTGGTTTAACTTGGTAAGACCTTAAAGCAAATTGTGTGTCCATCTTTTGCCTTTGGGGTGGATATTTATATACATGAAATTCATACACAGGCCAAATAACTAAGGCGCCAATAACAAATATTCCGGCTAAGCTAGATACTAATTTAATAAAAGATATTTTTTTAGAAACCAGCCAATAAACTAAACCAGTAAAAACAAACAATGGCACTAAAATAATTAAAGAAAATTTTAATAGTTGAGCAATGCCAAAAGCAATACCGGCAAATATTAAGTTCTTGGTTGTTTGGTGGGTTATATATTTAACAAAAAAGTAACTACCCAAAACAAAAGCAAAGGCAGCGGCGACATCGGTAGTTACGTAGCGACCATGCGCAATAATGTTTGGCGAAAATACTGTTAAAAACAAACCTAATAAGCCTGTTTTGGCGCCGTATCTTTCTTTTGTCCATATATAAACAAAAATTCCTAGCAAAACAAAAATAAGCATTACGGCAAGGCGTGCATTAAAAATTAATTCGTCTGGGTTGTTTCCGCTTTCATATAGAAAATGAGTACCAAATGTCCACTGGCCGTTAATATCGGTTTTCCAAGAATAATGTTCGGTGTCTATTTTTATGTTTTTAAATAAAAGAGGAATCCCAGCAAGATCCTTCATTAAGGGTGGGTGTTCTGGGTTTAAACGCATATCTTTTTGCGTTAAGTAAGAATACCCAGCTGTAACGTGGGGTGATTCATCTGTAGTTACGGAATCTCCCTTAACCGAAAATATGGCCAAGGCCAAAGCAGAAATTATTATTAACCCAGCAAGAACATTATATTTTAAATTTTTCATTGTATTCTAATTGCTTTAAAGGTTATTAAGTTGGCTTCGTGGGCGTTTGGATAATTTGCCATTATTTTTTTAAATAATTCTTTGTCGTATTTTGTTAAAACTATAGTGGCGTCGGTTAAATACAAAGGAATAGAATCAATTTCATTTAAGTTTAAATATTTTACATCTTGTTTGCTCGCCAAAAACATAATTGGTTGAGCTTGAATAGAAACACCTTTTATTATGGATCCGGTTTCGTTTACTATTACGTATTTTTTAGTGTTAGGGTTTAAACCGTTTAAATAATCGGCTATGTGGGTTAGGCGAGTTTCAAAATTATCTATAACCTGCATTTTATTTGCCCATACAACAAAATAAGTTCTAAATTCCCAGATTCCACATAAAACCAAAACCAGTAAACATAAATAAGAAAATTCTTTTTTAATACGCTGAATTTTTTTTATTAATTTTTGATCATCTACCTTTTTTAATTTGCTGTCTAGTTTATTTTGAATAAATATATAAAAACTATTTAAACCAATAGCAGAAAGTATAAACACCGCCGGCATGGCGCCAAGTGCACGCAAAGCATGCGGCGCGCCTTCTGGCGCTAAAAAATTTGGCAACAGCATTACAAAAAACCAAGAAATTAAAAAGAAATTTCTATCCGAAGTAAATCTTCTTATTGCTAAAGCGAGGCCAACAATAAAACCTATGCCAAACGGCCAAAAAAGTTCGGGCCTACCCGAAAGGTTGTGTCGCCAGTTGGTATCGCCAGAATAGTTAAACATTCCAAGTGTTTTTAAGGTAGATTCAGTAAAAGCTTTTATAGGAGACGCCGATTTAAAAATAGAAACGTCGCTAGCTCGGCCAAAAAAATCGGGAATATTGTTTAAGTAATAAATAGCGAGTGGCGCCATTATTAAAAAACCTGCTATAGAAAACCATAAAATAGATTTTAAAATAAACTTTTTATTGTAGTCTTTTTTAACAAGAAGCATTATAAAAACCAAAAGAACAAGAAACGGAGATAATCGCCAAGAAATATAAGTGTGGAATCCTAAGCCATAAATTAAACCTGCAATTATAATTAAATATTTATTTTGTTTTAAAATTCCGCTCCAAAAAAAGTAAAACGCCCATACCAAAACAAAAGGCAACATTATGGCCCGAAAGCCTATGCGCGAAAAATTAACCGCCCAAAAACTTATAGCCATCATATAACTAGAAAGCAAAGCTATGCGGTCGCCCCATAAAACTCGAGTTAATAAAAATAGGCCAAAAACAGTAAGAACACCGAATATTCCGGAAACCACTCTTAATGCCCAAGGGTAAGCGCCAAAATGATTAACGCTTATAGATTGAAGGTTTATAAACAATCCTTCGCGACCATAATTTTCGGGGTAAAATACTTTCCAATTATGGTTTTCTAAGGCGTCTTGGGCATTTACGCCATTAACAGCTTCGTCTGGGTATAAACCAGGAGGGGTTTCTTTTATATTGTAGAATCTAAAAAATATAGATATTGCTAGAATGCCCAACAAAACCAAAAGAGTTGTTTTTTTCATTTGAGAGCTTAAATTATGATATAATAATATCATCTTATGGATGAAATTTCTAAAGAAAGTATATTAAACCCCGAAGTTGAGACTGCGCCCGAAGTTTTGGCGCCTCAAGAAAGTGTTGGAACAGAAATAGCTCCTGAATCTTTACCGCAAGAACTTGGCGAAACCCCTTCGCCTAATGTTAGTAATCAAAATGATTATGCCGAAGAAGTGGCAAACACGTACCCCGAAGAAGAAATTGTTCAAGAGATTGCAGATGTAGATCATTTACCTCAAGAGGAAAAATTAATGCATTTAAAAGAAGTGGCCCAAAAAGATAGTTTAGAAAAAGCGATTCGTATGGTTAAGGGTATGAATGATCCTTGGTTAGAAGATAAACTTCACGATGAATTAATAGACGATCCAGATTTTAGAGTAAAACTGGAAGAGTTGGGCAAAATCGAAAAACTTTAACTTTTCGCTAATATGGCTAATCAAAGCTAATATAGCGAATGGATTTTTATTAGCCATATTCGCGTAAATTTGTATATTAGCGAGAACTAATGTCAGAAATTTTATCGGGATTTCTTTCAAGTGTAAGTTTGTTGTTCGGCTTATTTATAGCCGGGCTTATTGTTTTTTATTTTGTTGCAAGTTCCATTAAGAATCGTGGGCGTGTTGCTCGTGGTCTTAATATGGAGCTTTTTTTGATTTTGATTCCTCAAGACGAATATTTAGAACCTGGGCAAAAACCTAAAACAGATAAAGAAAGAACTTTGCCGATGGAACAATTATATTCTGTGTTTGCTTCCATGAAAGAGGGTGGTGGGTGGAGAATTTTTGAATTTGGCCAACCCTATTTAGTTTGGGAAATAGCTTATGTAAAAAATGAAATTAGGTTTTATGTTTCTGTACCTTCGCGATACCGCGATATGCTTGTAAGAGCAGTTCATTCTGTTTCTTCGGAAGCTGTAGTAGAACCTGTTCCAGATTATAATATTTTTACACCCGAACACGGTGGTGGTGTGGCTGCTTCTTATTTAATGACACGCCGCAGTTCTTTTTTGCCTATAAGGTCGTATCAAGAATTAGAAGTTGACCCGTTAAACGAAATTACTACACAGTTTTCTAAACTTACAGATGGTGAAGGCGCTGTAATGCAGGTTTTAATGAGGCCGGTGTCAAAAAAGTTTAACAAAACAGCTTTAAAGGTTACCAAGAAAATGCAGTTAGGTTTACCTTTCGAGAGGGCTTTAAAGGAAGCCAAAAGAAACTGGCTAGTAAATGAACTTTTTTTTAAAAAACCAAAACCCGATACTCTTCCTCCTTTAACTAATCAAGACCAAGTAGTTATAAAAGCTATCGATAACCATGCTTCAAAACCTAATTTTGAAGTTAATATTCGTATGGTGGCATCGGCGCCAACAGAAGAGCGTGCCGAACTCATATTAAAAGATTTTGAAACTTCTTTTAACCAATTTGCTTTACCAAACGTTAACGATTTTTCACGAAGCAAAGAAAAAACAAAAGATGCTATTTTTGAATTTAGTTTTAGGCTTTTCGACGAAGAAAAAAAGATAATTTTAAGTTCCGAAGAACTTACGAGTATTTATCATTTACCGCATACTGGTATAAAAGTACCAAAAATAAAATGGTTAAAGGCTCGTTCGGCTCCAGCGCCGTGGGGTATGAACGATGGGCCATATTTGGGTTGGAATGAATTTCGCTCGCAACAAGTAATTGTAAGAATAGCGCCAGATGATCGCAGACGCCATTCTTATGTTATTGGTCAAACCGGAACAGGTAAATCTACGTTGTTACAAGAAATGATTCGCCAAGATGTAGAAATGGGTAATGGTATTGCTGTTTTGGATCCGCATGGCGACTTAGTTGAATATACTTTGTCGCATATTCCACAGCATCGATGGAAAGATGTAATTTTATTTGATCCTGCCGATATTGAACGCCCAATTGGTATAAATATGTTAGAAGCGGCCAGTGCCGAAGAGCGTGATTTTGTGGTTCAGGAAATGATGTCGATTTTTTACAAATTGTTTCCACCAGAAACAATGGGGCCAATGTTTGAACACAATATGCGAAATGCCATGCTTACTTTAATGGCCGACGAAGCCGACCCCGGAACTCTGGTAGAAATTCCAAGAATTTTTACCGATAAAGAGTTTCAAAAAAAGAAGGTAGCTAAGGTTACAGATCCAATTGTTAAATCTTTTTGGGAAAAAGAAATGGCTCAAACCAGCGATTTTCATAAATCGGAAATGTTGGGCTATTTGGTTTCTAAGGTTGGTAGGTTTATAGAAAACGGCATGATGCGAAATATTATAGGCCAAGCAAAATCCGGAATAAATTTTGCCGACGTTATGAATAATAAAAAAATACTCTTAGCTAATCTTTCTAAGGGTAAGGTTGGTGATGTTAACGCTAATCTTTTAGGTTTAATGATAGTGGGTAAACTCCAATTGACTGCAATGAGGCGGGCTTACATGAATGAATCGGAAAGGGTAGATTTTTATTTATATTTAGATGAATTTCAAAATTTTACCACCGATTCTATTGCTACTATTCTTTCCGAAGCTAGAAAATATCGTTTAAGCATGATAATGGCACACCAATTTATTGCGCAACTTACCGATAAAATTAAGGCGGCGGTTTTTGGTAACGTTGGCACCATGATTATGTTTAGAATTGGTGTGGAAGACGCTGAATTTTTAAAACCACAACTAGCCCCGCTCTTTAACGAACGAGATTTATTAAATTTAGATAACCATAATGCCTATGTTAAACTTATGTTTAAAGGGCAAACATCACGCCCTTTTAATTTGAAAACATACCCACCAGTTCAGGGGAACGCCGAAACCATAAAGGTTGTTAAGAATTTATCTCGTATGACTTATGGCAAAGAGAGAGAGGTGGTAGAGCAAGAAATATTAGCACGGGCCAGATTAGGGCCATCGTTAGAGCAGGCTCAACCCCAGCCAAACGAACCAAAATTTAATCTATGAGTTATTTGTTTTTGATTATAAGAAAATAATATTTAAATGAACTTTACTAAAAAAGACGCTTTAAAGGTGCTATTCTTAGGTTTTTTTGTTTCTATAATGCTATTGGTAATTATTAAAAATTTAGATTTTAAATTGCCAATAAACAAATATTGGTTACCATTTATTTTATCTCCACTTTTTGTTTTGGGTTTGTATGCCACATATAAGATTTCACAAGTCTGGAGGCCTTTTGTTTACCAATTTGGAAAATTCTTTGTGGTGGGCTTATCTAACACCTTTTTAGATTTAGGTGTTTTAAATTTTTTAATATATATAACAAACATTACACATGGATTTTATTTTGCGGTTTTCAAATTTATTTCTTTTGTTTGTGCTGTTATAAATAGTTTTTTTTGGAACAAAAACTGGACGTTTCAAAAACAAGGCAATTTTTTATTATTTCTTCTTGTTGTTTCTGGTAGCGCTTTATTAAATGTTGGCTGGGCTTTTTATATGGTAGATGTGGTTGGTGCGCCAGATGGAATTTCGGCTAAACTTTGGGATAATATTGCAGCATTAAGCTCTGTTTTTTTGGTCTTAACATGGAATTTTTTGGGGATGAAGTTTATTGTGTTTAAAAAAAGACCCCCTACCCAAGTTAGCTAATTTTTTTAAGAGATAATATAATTTGACGACTTTTCTTGTAAGTGTCATTATGTTTTTGGTACTTTAAAATCACAATCTACAAAGGAGCTAAAATAGTGGATCCTAATGGCTTAAATCAGTTGGAGGGCATAGCAATTGGGCGATTGTCTTTGGAGGAAATAGGAAGACTCTTTGATAAAGAGTCTAGTGAAAAATCTTTGGTTTTTGTTGCAGAAAAAGTAAATAATCCAAAAAATAATGCTATTCCTCTTATTCAAGAAGGTGTAGAGCTAGATACGAGTAAACTCGCTATTTTTCGTAACCATGGTATACACAGCTTGGTGGTTATTCTAGTTGAAGAATCTTTAAGAAATGATAGAAACCTAAATACCTTAAAGATTGCAGCGATAAGGAAATGGAAAGATAACGAAGATGTTCGTGTTGAAGCAAAAAAGAAAGCCGAAGTTCTTCAGGCTACGGCTGTTGCCATATACAGGGCTGCGGTAGAGTTTTGTGCTCAATTTTCTGATGTAGGATTTACAGATCCTGCCGAAATAGAAGATAAGGTAATGGTAGAGAAAGTGGTGGCACTGGGTACCGCAATTGAAGATTTTGGACCAGCGGTTATGGAAGCTTTTTACGATCTTGAAAATGGGAATGGTTCTATTTTGCGAGAAATCGATGAACTTTCTAAACCAACCGAAGATGAAGCTAGAGAGTCTACACAGTTCTCTTTTGATGTTTTAAGAGTGATTAATTCTTTTAACAGGCTATATAAAAGAGAACACTCTGCTTTTGTGTACGACGTATCTTTAAAGTTTGAGCATACTGAAGTTGTGAGAATGTTTCTAGCTGCTTTCTTTATGCCTAGTGCGTTTTGGGGTGGTTGGCAAGGTGAGAACCATGAATTAAGAAGTGCAGCAATTTTTGCCACAATAAGAAAGTATAAAGATACACTTCCTGAAGGTGTCGAGATTTTAATTCTTAATCATAGCCGTATTGATTGGATAAACCATTATGCTTATGAAAGAAATGAGGATGACCCTTCGGTAATAGAAAAAGTAGATGTTTCTTTGATGCGCTCGGCTTTGGTTTTAGCTATAACAGAAGATTTTTCTGGAAAAGTTTCTAAAGGAATTTCCAAAAGAATTGTTGCCGAGGAGATAGCAACAAGGTATTACGATGGACCAACGTTGTATGAACCACATAGACACGTAAACATGGGTTTACCTCTTTATTCTTATGTACTAACAGCTTTGTTTAACGCTCATTCTGTTTTTCCCGCAGGAACAATTTTGGAATTTGATAGAAGGGATTTGGTTTTGAACGACAAGATTCCTAAACCTCCTTCTATTATAAGGTTGGCGGAAAAACTTTGCGCTATTTCTATGGGCGGAAATAGTGTGCCCGAACTTTATCCTTTGGTTTGGATTATGTGGGAAAGAAGGCAAGGAACTTTTTCTCAACTTCTTGCTCCAGATTCTGGAATAGTATCCATGAGTAGTGCTTTTTATCATGGCAGACAGTCCAAGCAGATGTGCTGGGCCGTTGGTCTTAAAAATACAGTAAAGCCCCATCCTCACTATAGAGTTGAGGTACCAAGAGCGATTGGGCTTATGGATAAAAGAAGTTATAAAGCTATGCTGGGAAGTATTCTTACCGTAATACCAAACTATATACAGCATTTTGTAGATACATATATGAAAGGAAAAAAACAACATTAATTTAAAACCTCTCCGATATAACTTCGGAGAGTTTTTTTGTTTAATTGCTTTTTAAGGAAGGTGATGGCATTATGCTTGTGGTTCTTTTATCAATTTTAAAAATTGCTATAATAAAGGGCAAAAGGAGAAAAATGAAAATCCCAATAGATTTTATAGAGAAAAATTTTTCTGCAGCAGATTTTTTGGCTAATTGCGATGAAGCCTTTAGGTTATATGGACAAGGAAAAGTAGAAATGTTGCCTCGCGAACAGAATCTGGACGATTTTGGTAAGTTTACTTTAAAAATGCCAGCTAGTGTTGCAGGGTATTCTGGTTATAAGTTTATAGAGGAAATGCCATCTGATTCTAAGGGAAAACTAGGACAAAGAACTGCCGTAATAAAATTAGAGTTAAAAAATGGTGTAGTAATAGAATTTGATGCTGAATATATAACCAATATGCGCACAGGTGCTGCTGGTGTGCTTGGTTTAAAATATTTTGCACCTCAAATTAAAACTATTACTATACTAGGCACAGGTAAAATTTCTAAAAGTTTAGCTTTGTGTGCTGTTGAGCTGGGAATAACAACTATAAATATTTATAGTCGTAATGTAGAAAATAGAGAAAAATTTAAAGCTGAATTAAGTCATTTGCCTGTAAATATTATTACTCATGATTCTGTTGCTTCGGCTGTATATGGTGCGAGTGCTATTTTAACCGCTGTTCCAACTCCGGAAGCTATACTTTTTTTAAAAGATCTAGAGCCAAATGTTTTTATATCGGTTCTAGGTGGAGATTCTCGCACAACTCAGCTCGATAAAGAAATAATGACGAATGCAGTTGTTGTTCCAGATAACGAAGAGCAATGTAAAAAAAGTGGTGAATTTAAAAAGGCCCTTGCCGATGGATATTATCAAGATATAAATTTTGCAAAAATAGACGGCCAGATAGCTAATATTGGCGATGCTTCTTTAGATAAACTAAAGCTTACCGATGGCGTAAGAGTTGCTTATTTTACAGGATTAGCTGTTCAAGATATTTATGCGGCTAAGATGATTTACGAAAAATACAAAAACAGTTAGGAACCTAGTTTGTCCAATATCACATCTAAAATGGTGTGATATTTTTTTATAAAACTTTAAAAAGAACTTCTAGACCATTTTTAGTATCAAAAACTTTATCGAAATGTTTATTAGAATCTAAAAACTTATAGAGCTTAGGGTTTCTGGCGGGTTCTACAAATATATATTTAGCTTTAAAATTGTTCCTTAAAGAATCGTAAACCGTGCTTACTGAACTTTCATTACAAGGATTGGCCCCACAGGTATAAGCTTCACCATTCACCATTAAAATTTTATCTATTTCTAGAAAGTAATGCTGTAGGTATAAGCTTTGGTTATTTGAATATTCAAATATAGGATCCATACCATTTATAAAATGGTTATGTTGGTTCCAAAAAAACATAAAAGAGAAATTATCCCAACGGGTATTAAAAACAATATCTCCTTTTTGGCTATTTTCTTTAAGCCATTCCGCCGGTTCTTTAAACATATCCTGTGGTGGCAAACCAGAAAGATAACCAGAAACAATTCTTAGCGTTTGAACCCCAAAAACAATTATAGCTATAAAAAATATGGTTAAAGATATTTTTTTAAACTTTAAATATACTTCTTTGTTTTTAAAAACTATAGAAAAAGCTACTGCAGCCAGTAACACAGAAAACAAAACCCAAATATCGGCGGTACGACGAGCAAAGGCATAAAACAATACTCCAAACATTATATAGAAAGTAACTAAGCTCGAAATAAGCGTTTTTTCTTGGTTCTCTAGGTTCGTTTTTTTCTTTTTTAGAAAAATTATTAAACCGACGATACTTGCGATAACAATCAAAGATATTGGTAAAATTTCCCATACAAATATACTTAGACTGTTTCCAGGACGAAGTTCTGTGCCAAATCTTAGGGGCGCATTGTTTAATTTTTCTAAACTTAATTGAACGACTTGAATATAGGCAATTTTTAAAGAACTAAATGCATTTGGCCTTAAAATTGCGCCAAAAATTAAACCGGCAAATAAATAAAGATTATTTTTAATTTCCCAGCGTTTTTCGAATATCTTTTGACAAATAAAAACAACAAAGGCTACAAGTATAGGTAGCCATAATAAAGAAATATGTATAAACGAAGCTAAAGTCGAAGCAATAAAAATATGTTTACCCGATCTTTTTTCTATTAGCAGATAAAATATTATAAGCAGTAAGGCAAGTGTTAAAACATGTGGGCGAAGCATCATTAATCTAAAATGAACATCGGGTACAGAAAAAAAGAAAAATATAGTCCAGAGAAATGGCCAGCGTATATTAAATTTTTTAAATACAATATAAACAGCAAATAGCGCTAGAAACGTAACAATTACAGTTGCAAATTTAATTCCTAAAAGTAAATCTTTAAAAAAAGTGAAGGGAATAAGCAATATATGAAAACCATACCAAATATCGCCACCTAGTTTTCCAATGATCGAATTTTCTAACCAAGGAAAATCGCTATTAAACATTCCTTGGGTTTGGTAAATCCATGCATGTCTAATATGGTAGTAGTTGTCTATGCCAACAGTGGGTGGGTAGTAAAAAGCAAAAAAAGCAGCTAGAACAAACAACGCTACTATCGGCAATATTTTATTTAGTTTTTCTTTAATCATTAAAATGGAGTATAGCATTTAAGGCTTCTGGAAGTTCGAAACAGCCATTTGAGGCATTGATGTGGCCCAAGCCCTGAAGTGTTATTAACTTTGCATTTAATTTATCTTGGATAATTTCTGCAAATCTATAAGGCACAGCCATATCGTCGGTTGAGTGTATGGCAACAATATTTTTTACAGAGTCTTTAACTTTCTTATAGTTTAACGGTTTTTCAGTAAAGCTATATAATGGAGAAAAATTAATATCTTCGGAAAAACCTGCAACTAAAACAACACCCCCAGCTTTTTGGTTTTCGGGTAAAGTTTCTAAAAATTTTAAACAGGTTATAGTTCCCAAACTGTGTCCTACTAAAAAAGTATTTTCATCGCATTTGCCAACAAGCTGTTGAAGATGCGTGAGCCATTTTTCTAGGCTCGGTGTAGCAGCTTCAGGCATTTGAGGAACAATAACATCAAAACCCCTTTCTTCTAATTGTTTTTTGAGCCAAGGAAACCAATTATCGTCTGGCGTAGCATCATAGCCGTGAACTATAAAAACTCTTTTCATATTTATTTATTTTTTTTATTGCCCCAGCGCCAAGATGGTTTTTCGGGCGGATTTTAGACGCTAGAGGTTCCATATCAATAGCTCAAGATTAGCCCTTTTTTGTTTAAAAATCTAGGTTTGATGCTATAATGCAAAAGAAATATTTATGCGAAAATATGTTTTAATTGGTTTAATTTTTACGGGTATTGCCTTAGCTTTTGTTTGGAATCAAAATATTCCGACAAATATAGAATATGCAGCGGAAATTATAAAACCAGTAATTCCATCAGTAACAATTAACAAACTAGAAATTCCGGTAGAGGTTATGCGTACAGAAGTCGAGGTTCAAAAGGGCTTATCTGGGCGTTTAAGCTTAGATTTAAAAAATGGGATGCTGTTTATTTTTAACATAGCTGATTATTACCGTTTTTGGATGCCCGATATGCATTTTCCCATAGATATTATTTGGATAAACAACAATAAGATAATAGATATTAGCCATAATGTTTCTAACAAGCTTGATCCGGCTAAGCCTAAATTCTATTTGCCTACCAAAAAAGCCAACTATGTTTTAGAAGTTAATGCTGGGTTTAGTAAAAAAAATAATATAAAAATAGGCGATAGTGTTTTTTTGAACAATGTTAAATAGTGAAATCAAAATAAAAGCAGTTATCGATAGTGAAAAAGAAGTTTGGAATAGTTTTGTTGCAAAAAACTACCCGCCCGTAGGTGCTTTTATGGCGTCGTGGGAATGGGGTAATTTTCAAACTGCGCTGGGGCGAAAAACCGAGCGTTTTAAAATAAGTTTAAACGAAAATATAGTTGGTTTATTTACTTTGGTTTACTGTAACCTACCTTTAAAGCAAGTTTACGGTTACAGTCCTCGGGGTCCGGTACTCGATATAAATTTTTTTAATACAACCGAAAAAATAGATGAACTTTTTAAATCGCTACAAGTTTGGGTTAAAGAAAATTTCCCGCAGTTTATTTTTGTAAGATTTGAACCACCAATAAAAGAGAGATTTAAAATAAAGGGTCTAGCAGTTTCTTTTCCAGAATATTATATTCAACCGCGCCATAATTTAGCTATTAATTTAAATAAAACCGAAGAAGAAATTTTAGCCGAATTCCACCCGTCTAATAGAGCTAATGTTAGAAAAGCCGAAAGAAAGAACGTGACCGTAGAAACAAAAGAATTCTTAAATACAGAGGAATTAAACCAGTTTTTTAATTTAGCTAAAGATACAAGCTACAGAAACAAAAACAAGCATATTTTCCCTAATATAGCTTATTTTGAAACTATACAAAAAATTGCACTTGGTGTTAAAGAAGCCAAGAACAATGAATTAGCCATATGCTTTTTTGTGGGTAAACACGAAGAAAGAATTGGGGCTATTAATATGGTTTTATTTTTTAGTGGTACCGCTACCTATTTGTTTGGTGCTTCGGCAACGTTAGAGCTTCCCTCTAAAATAACTACTTATCTGCATTGGTATGGAATAAAAGAATCTAAAAAGATGGGTTTTAAATATTATGATCTTGGAGGCATAGACGAGAAGCTCTGGGTTTCGTTAACAACGTTTAAAAGACGTTTTAAGGGAGAGGAGTTTGAATATATTGGCAATGTTGATGTGGTTATAAAGCCTGTGCTTTATAAATTATTCAACTTGGCCAGAAAAATAAAGAAATCTATATAGAAAATTATTTATAATATATACAGATACAAAAATAATGTTAAAATATCAAAATTAATATATATTCCCTTAGTAAAATGTCACAAAGAAAATTTGGAAATTCTACTACGGGGCATACCTACATAACTTATATTTTTTGAGATTTGTTTGTAAACGGTACAAATATAACACCAGCAATTAATGCGCCTACGGTGTTACTAATAAGATCTAGCCAAGTATCGTTCGCGCTTTTAGCAAAAGAAAAGTTTAAATAATTTTGCAAAAAGTATTCTAAAATTTCGTTTGCGGCGCCCAAAGAGATTACAACCAAAAAACTAAAAGTAAAAAACTGGAAACGGCTAATTTGTAATTTTGTATTTTTAACCACCAAAAAACAAACAAGAAAGGTTATAAAACCTCCGCCGAATGTATGTAAAATTCTATTACTTAAATCTAAATCTTTTACGCTAAAGCTGGCGGTGAAAGCAACTAAACAGGAAATTAATATATAAAATAAAGAAACAAAAGAAAATTCTTTAGATGAAGGGATAATATTTTTAAAAAACAAAGGAAACAAATAAAACAAAAACGAATAGACCAGAAAAAATCCAAAAGTTATTAAAATTAAGTATTCCATTTGTTATTTTAAGTTTGCGCACCAACCGCTTCTCTAATATTTTTATAACCGTCTTTTTTTAATAACGTAACCAACCCTTTGTTTATTAAACCAATTTGCTGTGGACCCATAAAAATCATTCCTGTAATTAATTGCACCACCGATGCACCGGCAAGGATTTTTTTATAGGCATCTTCGGCCGTAAAAATTCCACCCACTCCAATAAGCAAAAACCTATCGTGGCATAGTTTGTAAGCAAAGCGCAATAATTGGTTAGATTTTTCTTCGACCGGTTTACCACTAAAACCACCTTTGCCCGCTTTTTTAACTTCTTCGATATTAAAAGCTGGATTAGTGCGATCTTTAACTAGGTTAGAAAATATTAAACCTTTTATAAAAGAAAATGGCCTAGCTACATCTATAAGTTCTTTTATATCTTCTTCTGTTCTTTCTAAAGGCATCTTAATAAACACAGGGCGTTTGATGTTAAGGGTTTCGAGTTTATCGAGAGCTTGTTTTAAACCAGAAGGAGAATCTAGTTTGTTATTTAAGTTTTGAATATTCTGCAAATTAGGGCAACTAATATTTAGTTCGTAATAAAAAAAGTTATTAAAATTTTCGGCATCGCGAAAGCCCTCAATCAAGTTCTCTACCATTTCTTCGAAAGTAGAATATGGTTTGTTCGTAGCCCCAATACTAATACCTAGTGTATTTGAATTTGGTTTAATATTGTTAAGAATTTTTGTTACACCTTTGTTTTTAAAGCCCTTGTTAACGAGCAAAGATTTTGATTTTGGTAGCCTACTAAGCATAGGTGGCGAATTGCCTTTGTAAGCTTCGTAGGTGAGTGTGCCTGCGGTATTAAAACCAAAGCCGATACTTGGTAAGATTTCTACTAAATCGGCATTGTAATCGAACCCAGCAGACAAACCAACAGGATTTTTAAAAGTAAGTCCAACTAGATTTTGTTCTAAAATATGATTACTATAAACCCAGATTTTAGCCAAAAAATCTTTAACAAAACTAAAACGCCCGAGTTGCTTTCCTATTTTAAGGAATAATTCGTGAATAGTATCTGCTGGAAACAAAAACAGAATCTTCTTCGCAATACCTCTATACAAAAACCCGCTAAACATAGCTGCGGGACCTGGATTCGAACCAAGATACTCGCCTTCAAAGGGCGATGTCCTACCATTAGACGATCCCGCAATATTCATATAATCTTAGCAAAATAAGCCAAAAAACTCAAAAAAACTTTCTATTTCCTAATAAATACGCTATTCTGTAAAGCACTATGGCTCGAGATGAAGTAATACTAAGGTTCGATGAGGTTTCGTTCGAACATTCATACGGCAAGCGCCTTCTAGACGAGGCGACTTTTTCGGTGCGCCGCGGAGCCAAAATAACTTTAATGGGTCAAAACGGCGCGGGTAAAAGCACTATATTTGGTTTAATTACTGGTGCCTACAAACCCGAAAGTGGCAGTGTGGTTATTGGCCAAGGTGTTTCTATTGCTATTGCACGCCAAGTTATTCCGCAAAACGAACTTGATTTAACCGTAAGCGAATTTTTTGCTAAAGCATTTGCCAAAAAAGTTTACGACATAGACCCAAAAATAGACGAGGTTTTAGAAGCCGTTAACCTTGTAGCCAAGCACGACAAAATAATTAAAACACTTTCCGGTGGCCAGCAGGCTCGGCTTCTTTTAGCTTTTGCACTTATTCAAAATCCAGACTTACTTTTACTAGACGAACCTACCAACAATTTAGACAAACACGGCATAGAACACTTAACAAAATTTTTAATTAATTACCAAAAAACTTGTATCGTTATTTCGCACGATGCCGATTTTTTAAATTCCTTTACCGAAGGCGTTTTGTATCTAGATGTTCATACTCAAAAATTAGAATGGTATGTAGGTAATTATAACGATGTATTAAAAGATATTACCGCCCGCATAGAAAAAGAAAACAGAAAAAACGCACAGTTAGCCAAACAGATTCAAGAAAATAAAGATAAATCTAACTTTTTTGCCAACAAAGGTGGGCAATTGCGTGCGGTAGCTAAACGCATGCGCGAAAAAGCCGCCGAAATGGAAGACGAAATGGTAGATGTAAGAAAAGAAGATAAAACCATTCGGCCTTTTACTATTCCTAACCAAACAGATTTTGTGGGCGAAGCGCTTGCTATAACTTCGCTTGGTGTAATGGTTAACCACAAGGTTGTAGAAAAGAAAGTAGAAATATCTTTAAAGAAAAAAATGCATTTACTTTTAAAAGGCCCAAACGGAATTGGCAAAAGCACATTACTAGAACGTTTAGCTTCGGGCCAAGCCAAAGGCGCAAAAATTGCGAGCGGTGTAAAAGTAGGTTATTACAGGCAAGATTTTTCTACACTTAATTTTAACGACACAGTTTACGAATCACTCTCTGCAGTAACTACACACGAAACTAGCCAAGAAGAACTTCGTTCCATTGCAGCTGGTTTTTTAATTACCAAAGAACATATGCATAGCAAAATTGGTACGCTTTCCGAAGGGCAAAAAGGTTTAGTGGCATTTGCTCGATTAGTTTTAGAACGCCCAGGTTTGCTTATTCTAGACGAACCTACCAACCACATAAACTTTCGGCACATTCCTATAATTGCTAAAGCCTTAGACCAATACGAAGGCGCAATGATTTTAGTTAGCCACGTTCCCGAATTCGTGGCTCAAATCCGCATCGACGAAACTTTAGATTTAGAACAATAACACCCCAACAATCTCAAGTTTGTAAGGGTGTTCTAGATGTGCTCTGATATATTGAAGCAAAGCCGAGCTAAGCTCGGTGAGACTTCGATAGAAAAATAATGAACTCTAACCAGACAATTTATGATGTTGTAGTAATAGGTGGTGGGCCGGCGGGTATGATAGCCGCGGGTAGAGCCGCCGAAAAAGGCCAGAATGTTTTACTGCTAGAAAAAAACCCAACTCTGGGTAAAAAACTTTTAATTACAGGCGGTGGCAGGTGTAATGTAACAAACAACAAACCTATTGTTAGGCAAATGTTGGCTAAATATAAAGAAAGCGATAAATTTTTGTTTTCGGCTTTTTCGCAGTTTGGTGTAACCGAAACCATAAACTTTTTTAAACAACGTGGAATGGAAATGAAAGAAGAAAACGAAGGCAGAATGTTTCCAGTTTCTAACAAAGCCAAAACTGTTTTTGATGTTTTGGTTAAATATTTAAAAGATAGCGGGGTAAAAGTTAAAACAAATTCCGCAGTTACAAAAATAGTTTTTGATGAAACCTTAAAACAGTTTTCTATAACTCTTGCCGATAAAAAAATAATAAACGCGCATAAATGTATTGTGGCAACTGGCGGAACATCTCGCCCAGAAACAGGTTCAACTGGTGAAGGTTTTAAATGGTTTAAAGATTTAGGCCACACAGTAATAGAAAACGATGTAGCGCTTGTGCCTATTACATTAAAAAACGAATGGGCAAAAAAATTGGCAGGTATAACTCTCGCCGATGTTAAATTAATCATCTATAAAGGCCAAGAAAAACAAAACACACATAGAGGTAAAATGCTTTTCACGCACGTTGGAATAAGTGGCCCTACGGTTTTAAATATGAGCAGGGAAGTAGGCGAACTTTTAAACACAGACGAAGGCGCAGATTACGCCGAAAATGCAGATGTAATTATAAAGTTAGATCTTTTTCCAAACCTAGACCCTTCTGCCTTAAAAACAAAGTTTCAAACAATTTTAACCGAACACAGCAACAAGAAAATAAAAAACGTGCTTTCTATGCTTGTAGCCCCAGCAATGGTAGAACCTATTTTAGAACTTGCCGGCATAGACGGTGAAACATTTAACCATAGTGTAAAAACAGCCGAACGCAAAACACTTGTTTTGCTTTTAAAAAATGTTATTTTGAACGTAGAAGGTTTATTAGGTAAAGATAAAGCGGTGGTTTCGAGTGGTGGAGTAGTATTAAACGAAGTAGATTTTAAAACAATGCAATCGCGCATATTGCCCCAGCTTTATTTAATAGGCGACATGCTAAACATAAACCGCCCCTCCGGCGGCTACAGCTTGCAACTCTGCTGGACAACTGGCTACGTCGCGGGAAACAGTTGCTAAATTAACTTGCAAATATCTAAAGTATCATGATAAATAGTATTTATGGATCAACCCCTTGTTATAAAATTTTTTGCTCCAGTAATTGATAAGACAGCTAACGCTCTAATGAGTGTTGTTGATGATGCTGTGAATCGTGGAATTAAAAAAATTATCTTACTATTGTCAACACCTGGTGGTAGTGTTTTTCATGGTATAAGCATTTATAACTATCTCAAAGGACTTCCCGTTGAAGAATTAACTACACATAATTTTGGAAGTGTGGATTCAATAGGGGTTGTTATTTATTGCGCTGGAAAAATACGTTGTTCTTCACCTCAAGCAAGGTTTTTGATACACGGCGTCTCTGCGCAGTTCGAAGGTAAATTTAGTTTAGAAGAACCACAATTAGAAGAGAGATTGAAGGGAATAAGAATAGACATAGAAAATATAGCTAAAATTATGTCTGCTAACACAGGGAAAACTGAAAACGAAATGACCCAAGCCATGCTAGATAGAACAACTCTAAATCCTGAACAAGCCAAAGATTGGGGATTAGTACAAGAAATTAAAACAGAGTTATTTCCAGAAAACTCTCAGGTCGTTACAATAATGTTGCAACAATGAAAAATTTTAATCTAAAAATAAGAAGAGCTGTTAATCCATATATTCTAATAGTAGTTTTCTATATTATTTTTAGTTGGTTTATTTATAAAGAATATCCAGATTTTGCAAAATCAAATTTTTTCTTTGCCTCAATAACATTTATTACTGGGGGGCTGGCTTTTTATATTTATACTCAACAAAGGTTTGATAACAAGCGGGATGCCGCTAGACTCATACTACAAGAAATCAGAAGAGCTGAATCTATAATTAGAATATATAAAGAACAAGGTGCTTATCAATTTGCTAAGAAAATTATTGCAACAAACAGTTGGAATAAAAATATCCATTATTTTGTAGGAGATTTAGATAATGATGAATTAGATAAAATTAGCGATCTCTATTCTACGGGAGAATATCTCGATGGATTAATTAAAGATATTTCAAATTTAACATTTCAAGGAGAAATCAGTAGTTCAATTCAAAAAAATATTATTCAGGAGTCAGGGGTAACCATAACAGGTCAAAACCCAACTAATAAAGTCATGCAATTCATAATGCCAGCTCCATGGAAAGGACGCCTTGATCTCATAAGTCAACGTGTGGAAACAATTTATCATTCCACAATTCTCTCTGAGTTAAAAAAAATAGCACAACTTTAATCTTATAAATATTGAATAAACTATTAAAAAATAAATATAAGAAATGTTTCGATTGGCCCAAACCTTATTCGTGGATGGTAAAAGACTTGATTGGCGGTATGTATTATGAAAAAGGGCGACCTCAAGGTAGCTACCTTGTTGCTTTAGGATTGATTTGTTATACAGAAATTATAGGAAGAGAAATTTTAAGTTTTAATAATCCTAACGTTAAAAAAGAAAGTTTAAATAAAAAAAAATGTTTCAATACTTTCTTAGGTTCTTATATGAGTTATAATAAAATCTTAGAGGACTTCCCAGACATCTATGAATCATTTAGACACGGCCTATGTCATCAATATTCAATCCGTGGCCCTGAGACAGGAGTTTTTGTATTTTATGAACCAAGCTCAATTAATGACTTTAAAAAGATGGGTGTTGATACAACCAAGGGATTACTTTTACATAAGCAAAATATTAAGAAAGTTTTTGTAATTGAACCCTATCTAGAAAATTTTATTAACGGAATAGAAAAATTCTTAAAAGAGAAGAAAGAGATATAAAATCAATAAATCTCTATATTGTATGAAAAATTTTAGATTAAATTTTAATAAATCATGGTATGAATATATTGTTTTAGGTATTTTACTTTCAATTTTTGGGTTTCAAATCTCAAAATACAGTATTCCTGTGTTTCTTCCTCTGACTATAATTTTGTACGTTTTTGGAATCTTTTATTTTTTAAGGGGAGTTTATATGGGTATTAAAAAATTATTTAAGGCTACCATAAAATAAAGGTAATTGTTAAAAAAATAATTTTATAAATATTTACTATGATCATAATAAGTTTATTTATTATTGGGATTCTATTTATTTGGATTTTGATTCTACATTTAGAAGTTAAAAAATTAACAGAAGATCTCCTTAATGTCAGAAAATATAATAATACTGTAAGCGATGTTATCAAAGATTCACATATACTTGTTCCTGACCCTGAGAAAGAAGGCTTACAGTATAAGGTAAATAATAAATTGATTGACCTACTTAAATAATTCAAAACTTTAATAAAAAGTCTACAACAAAATGACGATAATTTATTTTTTATTAGTGACAATAATCCTTTTAGGAATAGCAGTTTTCCAGATTATTAATGGAATTGCAAATAGTTTATACGAAATAAAAGAAAAACTGAATGAAATGTTTCCAGACAAAAACAACGATGATTAATTTAAAAAAATGCCTAACTTTCCATTAAGCCAATTTAAACAAGTAGGAGATTTAATTTTTATTTCTGGGCAGGTAGGGCAGAAAGAGGGGAAATTGGTTTCCGAAAGTTTAGAAGACCAAGTTATTCAAGCTGTCGCCAACATTGCCGAAATTCTAAAACAAAACGGTTTAGGTTTAGAAAATGTTATAGACGTTACTGCGTTTTTGGTTAACCAAGTTTACGCTAAACAATTTACCGAACCCTACCCAACCCGCACCACAGTTACAGTAAAATCTTTACCTCTTAACGCCAAAGTAGAACTCAAAGCCATCGCCTCTAGATAGTTGCTATCTACCCTTACAGAGAGTATGCTTCCAGTTATGATATACGTAATTATTGGGGCGATTGTTTTTGCCATTTTAGTAGCCTGTCTTAAGCAGATAAACCAGTACGAACGTGGAGTTAAATTTACTATGGGGCGGTTTAGCCAAATTATAGAACCGGGTTGGCGAATTGTTATTCCAATTTTCCAGAGCTACCATAAGGTAGATATGCGTGTAAAAGCCGTAGATGTGCCAGATCAAAAAGCTATCACCCGCGATAATGTTTCGGTAACAGTAAACGCGGTTATATATTACAAAGTCCAATCAGCCGAAAAAGCTATTATAGAAGTTGAAGATTTTCGTTACGCTATTTCCCAGTATGCTCAAACCACTATGCGAAACATTGTGGGCGAAGTTTCTTTAGACGAACTTTTGGCACACCGCGAAAAACTAGCCGATAGAATCAAAGAAATTGTAGACACCGAAACCACTGCTTGGGGCTTGAAAGTAAATAATGTAGAACTAAAAGATATTAGCTTGCACGCCGATATGGAACGAACCATTGGCAAACAAGCCGAAGCCGAACGCGAAAAAAGAGCAGTCATAATAAATTCCGAAGGTGAACTTGCCGCCGCCCAAAATATGGCCGAAGCCGCTAAAATTTTAGGCGCGGTAGACGGCGCTTTGCATTTACGCACATTGCAATCTATTAACGATATTTCTTCTGATCAATCTAACACTGTAGTGTTTACTGTGCCTTTAGAAATTTTAAAATCCTTTACTGGTTTTAAAAACGAAACAAAAAAGCTCGAATAGGCTCGCCTAATGTATTTTGTTTATATAATTAAATGCAAAGATGGATCGCTCTATACAGGAATAACTACAAATGTAGAGAGGCGGTTTGCAGAACACAAAGCTGGAAAGGGTGGAAGTTATACCAGAGCCAGAAAAGTTTTAAGAGTTATTTATAAAGAAAAACAAAAAAATAGATCTTTAGCTTCTAAAAGAGAAGCTGAAATAAAAGGCTGGTCTAGGTTAAAAAAGTTATCTTTGATTAGTGCTGAGGAACGGAGGTGACGAAGTACTGAGTTCAGTAGAACGAAGTGTTATAATTAAGGCATAATGGATTAAAGGCGAACATACTAGCTTACTATTAATAACGTTTCTATTAATTTAAATGGCAAAAAAGAAAAAAGGTGAAGTAAAAGGAAAAAAGAAATTTAAGAAAGGTAAAGATAAAAAAAGAAGACAACGTTAGCTACTAAAAATCCCCCCGACCTTGCGTCGGGGGGATTTTTTATTTGACGTAAAAGTTTGTCGGTTATATTATATCCTTCAGTCCTTTCTTAATAAGAGACCAAAAGAGGAGAAAACATAATGAAAAACAGAGATGGAATTGCATTTGACGATATACCACAAATTCCTGGTGTAACATTAATAGATTTAGGACAAGGACAGCGTCCAAAACTGGCAATCATGAATGGCAGACTCATATCTGTAGATGATTTGCCTAAGGAAACTTGCGATCATTCGCATTACGACGAAAGAATTCACGGCTATTACTGCTACTGCGGAAAACTCATGGCGACATGGGCCGACTAATCCCTTATCTAACGACCCAGCGAACCTGCTGGGCGTTTTTATTTATAAAAGATATAATATAAACATAATGAAAAAAATCTATATCCTTATTGGTGTAGCTATTGTTTTTACAATCGGCGCATTTTGGCATAAAAATTCGCTTACAAAAAATCAGCCAACGCCAATTTCTTATAAAGACGCAACTTATACTTTAGAAAACGAGCAAATAAAATTAGGTTCAACTACTAAATATTTTGGTAACGAAATTAAAGCAGATTTTAATGCCGATGGCGTAGAAGATATAGCTTTTCTTTTAACTTCCCAAACAGGCGACAACGGAACATTTTATTATATTGCTTTAGCCTTAGGTAAAGACGGCGGTTACGAAGGTGCAAATACAATTTTTATTGGCGATAGAATTGCTCCGCAAACAACTGAATATAGAAACAGCGAAATTATTGTAAACTACGCCGACAGATACCCTAGTGAACCCATGACTACTAGACCCTCGCTTGGCGTTTCTAAATATTTTAAAGTAGAAAATAATAAACTAGTTACAGTGGAAAAACCAATTATTGCCGTGAACCCAACTTTATGCACCAAAGAACAGCGAGGTGCAGAATTTTGTGCGCAAGTTTATGCTCCTGTTTGCGCAGAAGTTCAAATACAGTGCATAAAAGCGCCATGTAACCCAATTAAAGAAACTTTTTCTAGTTCGTGCGAAGCTTGTAAAAACCAATTAGTAAATTCTCACGTAGCAGGTGAGTGTAAAAAATAATAAAAGTAAAATATATGAAAAAAACATTATTAATTACGTTATTAGCAATTTTATTAACTAGTTGTTGGTATTTATTTTTTTCAAAAAATTCTGAAAATAATAAATCTATACCATCAACAACCAGTGCACTAGAATTAAGCAACTTAAAAAACGTAGGTAGTTATGAAGTATATCTACCAGAGAAAATATCTTTATCGGAAAATAAAAAGATTATTTTATTTTTTCATGCAGGATGGTGCCCAACTTGTCGAGCTTTAGATAAAAATATAAATAAAAATTTAACCAAAATTCCAGATGATGTTGTTATTTTAAAGGTGGATTACGATAAAGAATCGGAGTTAAAAAAGAAATACAATGTTACCATACAACATACATTAGTTGTTGTTGATAGTAATGGTAATATTATAAAAAAATGGAGTGGAGGACTAACTATTGATACCATTATTTCACAATTATAATTTAATGATTTTTTTCTTAATTTCTATTTTTGCTGGTATATTAACTGTTTTGGCTCCATGTATTCTTCCTTTGTTGCCAATGGTTATAAATTCTAATAGTGACAGTACTAAAGTTTCTAAAAGAAGTAATGCTATAATTATTTCTCTTTGTATTTCTATTGTTTTATTTACGTTAATTATAAAATCTGGAACTTTTTTTCTTAACATCCCAGAAAGATTTTGGCAAATATTTTCTGGAACTATAGTAGTCTTATTGGGTTTAATTACCATGTTTCCAAATGTATGGAATAATTTTTATTTAGTAAATAAAGTTAACCAATCTTCAAACAAGTTTTTAGGAACTGGTTATACAAAGAATAACCTTGTAGGAAATATAATGATAGGGTTATCTCTCGGTCCTATTTTTACAACATGCAGTCCTACTTACCTATTCATTTTAGCTACTGTTTTACCATCCAAAATATCTTTAGGAATTTTTTACTTACTAGGATTCGTAATCGGTTTGTCAATTTCGTTATATTTAATTGCATATTTAGGTTCAACTTTAGTAAATAAATTAGGAGAGAATATAAAAAACATAAATTTTTACAAAAAAATCATGGGGATAATATTTCTTTTGATTGGTCTCGCAATAATTTTTGGTTATGATAAAAAAATATCAACCCTTATTCTAGATTCGGGCTATAGGGCTTCGATTGATTTAGAAGAAAATTTAATCAATAAATTTAAATAAAATATGAAGAAAAATAAAAATATAATATCTTATTTTGCCAGAAACTTATCTATTGTTATTGGCTTAGTGCTTATCTGGCGAGGTGTTTGGTATGCATTAGACGAAATAGACATACTGTTTGCCAATGGCAACCACGCCATAAGTGCTATTGGAGGCATTGTTTTGGGCCTTATTATTCTTTATGCCCCAGACAAAGACCTTAACGAAATAAGCAAGCTTTAGAGCCATTCTAGCCCATAGTTGACACAGAAACCCCTTTGGTATATAATAGGTAAATAATTTAATATCTCATCGGTTTTTGACGTTTAGAGGCGTTACTGCAAATACGCAGAATAATACCTAAAAATATAAGCTTAAGGGCTTTTGTCTGGAAACTCATGAGGCCCAAAGCATTATATGAGAAGCTTCAGTAATAGAGGCCCTAGAAGGCCTTTTCCTGTTAGAAGGTTTAATAATACCAGCCGTCCTCCGAATAGACGAGGCAACGGTCAAATAGGTCAATATATAAACCCAGCTAAGTTTATTAGCAAAGCCGTAACCGCTGTAGAAAACGTAGAATATACGCCCGAACACAAGTTTCAAAGTTTTGAAATAGATCATAAACTAAAAAGCAACGTATTAAATAAAGGTTATAAATTACCAACACCTATACAAGATCAAACCATTCCACTTATTTTGGAAGGTAAAGATGTTGTTGGTATAGCCAATACCGGAACTGGTAAAACCGCTGCATTTTTAATTCCTTTAATAAACAAAGTTTATTTGGCCAATAACAACGATAAAGTTTTAGTTGTTGTGCCTACTCGTGAACTCGCGATTCAAATAGATTCCGAATTTAAGTCTTTAGTTAAAGGCTTACAAATGTTTTCTGTTTGCTGTGTTGGTGGTATGAGTGTTAGCCGCCAAATTTCCGAACTTAAACTTCGTAACCATTTTATAATTGGTACGCCAGGTAGATTGAAGGATCTTATAGAACGCAGAATGATTCGCTTAAACGAATTTAAAACAATCGTTTTAGACGAGGCCGATAGGATGTTAGATATGGGTTTTATACACGATATGCGTTTCGTTATGGCTGGTATGCCGAAAGACAGGCACACGCTTTTCTTTTCGGCCACACTTTCACCAGAAATTGAACGCCTTATACACGAATTCTTAAAAGACCCAGTACGTATTTCCGTTAAAACACGAGACACCGCTAAAAACGTTGACCAAGACGTAGTAAAAATTGGCGGAGGAAAAAATAAAATAGAGGTTTTACACGAATTACTTATACAAAAAGAATTTAACAAGGTTCTAGTTTTTGGACGCACCAAACATGGTGTAGAAAAACTTTCTAAAGCCTTAGCTGAAAGAGGATTTAAAGCAGATTCCATTCATGGAGATAAAAACCACTCAGGCAGACAACGCGCACTTACCGCTTTTAAAAATAATCGCGTACAGGTGCTAGTGGCTACAGACGTAGCAGCCAGAGGTTTAGACATTCCAGATGTTTCTCACGTTATTAACTTCGACCTACCTAATACATACGAAGACTATGTACACAGAATTGGCCGAACAGGACGTGGCGACAAAATGGGTAAAGCTTTAACCTTTATCGATTAATTTATTATTTAATATCGCTTCTTGTAGCGACACGGAGTCCTCTCAATTATACATTCGGTCATCTCCGTGAATGCTACAAGAAGCGATATTCTTGGAAGTTCGAAAATATTATTCTGAACAGCATCGCGGAGAAGACTATTTTATAAATAAAGAGGCTCCGCGTCGTCTGTGAGGAATAATATTTTTTTACAACAAAAACAATGTTAATAGACGATGTAAAAATTAGAATCGAAGCAGGTAACGGCGGTAGAGGCGCCGTAGCTTTTAATAAAAATATGAAAAGCTTAGGGCCTGTTGGTGGCGACGGTGGCAAAGGTGGAAGTATTTATTTTGAAGGCATTTCCAACTTGAATGCTTTAGCTCAATTTAGATACAAAAAAGAAATAAAAACTAAAAATGGTGAAAACGGTAAAGGTCAAAATAACGATGGCGCCGACACCGAAGATACAATTTTAAAAATTCCAATTGGCACTGTTATTACAAATTTAGATACAAACGAAAGCACCGAAATTACAAAAATAGGTGAGCAAGTTTTAGCTGCTAAAGGTGGTAAGGGTGGCTGGGGAAATTTTAAATTTAGATCCTCTACCAATACTTCGCCGATGCAGTTTCAAAAAGGTACACCAGGGGAAGGTTTTAGAATACGCTTAGAACTAAAGCTTATTGCTGATGTTGGTTTGTTAGGTTTACCTAACGCTGGAAAATCTAGTTTAATAAACGAAGTTACACGGGCCAATAGCAAAGTTGCTAACTACCCATTTACAACCTTAGAACCAAGCTTGGGTGCTTATTACGAACTTATTTTGGCAGATATTCCAGGTATTATAGAAGGGGCTTCGGGTGGTAAGGGATTGGGAATAAAGTTTTTGCGCCATATCGAACGCACAAAAATTTTGTTTCACTTAATCTCGGCTGAATCCGAAAATATTGCCCACGACTATAAGGTTATTCGAAACGAACTTAAAACTTACGCTGAAAGTTTAGCTAGCAAACAAGAATATTTATTTTTAACTAAAACCGATTTAGTTACACCTGCCGAACTAAAAAAGAAACTTACTGCCATAAAAAAAATAAACAAAAACGTTGTGGCTATTTCTATACACAACTGGGATAGCATGGAAGAAGTAAAAAAGATTCTAAACAAAATTCAAGACGAAAAATTATTTTTATTGGCTAAGGAAGAAAAGGAAAGAAAAGCCAAAGAAGCCGCTCAAAGAAAAATTGACGAAACTAAATGAAACTCCCCGCCCTTACGGACGGGGTATCATTTAAACCACAATAAACTCATACTTACAAACTTGCTTGCCCTTCCGTAGCTTTATGCGAAGAAGGGAGAATGTAAGGGTGTTATTTTTCCAAAACACAATTTAACGAAAGTTTGTAGCCGGAAACTTTTTCTACCGCGTCTTCTATTATCTTTTTATTTTTGTGTTCACTTAAACGATCCTTGTGAAAAGAATACTTAGTACTTAGCGTGAGTACCGCAGACGAAGCTTCTTTTGGTTTCATGCCCATTAAAAACCCAGAGAGAGAATGATTATGAGGTCTTACCTCGGTAATTACTTCTTGCCATTTGGATTTAACTAACTCTAAAATATTTGCGTCCGAAATATTATCTTTTGATTCTGAAACAACAGAAATTTCTTTTGGTTTTTCAGGAGTTGAATTATGAATTACGAATGATGAATTAAGAACAGGTTTTTCTATGCTTGGTTTAGATATTATTTTTTCTTCTGTCTTAATTCTTGATTCTTGATTCTTAACTCCTTCTGCATTTTCATAATTCTTAATTCCTAATTCTTTATTCGAAAGCAAATTAATAAACGCCACTTCTAACGCCATCTGCGGTAAAGGATAATTATTAAAATTGTTTTTAGCTTGCGAAAAAACATGTAGCCAATTAGCCAGTTCTGCAGTTGGTGCTTTTTTAGCTAGCTCCGCCATATGTTTAAAATCTTCTTCGGCTAGATCGGCTTTGGCTGTTTCGGCTAATTGAGGCGAAACAGAAATCATTATAAGTTTTCTAACATAATGATTTAAAGATTTCAAAAGTTGGTTAACATCGTAACCGGCATTAACAGTATTATGTAACCAATTTAAAGCACCAGCTTGGTCTTTGGCTAAAGCCAAAGAAACTAATTCCTTAATTTTTCGGTGCGAAAACAAACCCAAAAGTTCTTCGGCATTTTCTAAAGTTATTTTTTTCTCGCCGGTGGCAATAATTTGCCCCAACAAACCTTCAGCATCACGAGCGGCGCCATCGGCTTCGTGTGCAATAAGTTTTAAAGCTTCAGCATCTATTTCTACCTTTTCTTTTTTGGCGAGTTCCGAAAGCCTAGATGTAAGTTCGTTAATAGATAATCTTTTAAAATCGAAGCGTTGTGTACGAGAAACTATAGTAGGTAATAGCCGATGGGCTTCGGTGGTGGCTAAAATAAAAACAGCATATGCCGGTGGTTCTTCTAAAGTTTTTAAAAAAGCGTTAAAAGCGTCTTTGGTTATCATATGGGCCTCGTCTATTAAATAAACTTTATATTTACCAGTACTTGGCCCAAAGCGAACGTTTTCGCGTAAACTGCGAATTTCGTCTATTCCACGGTTAGACGCGGCATCTATTTCTATAAGATCTAAAAACTTACCTTCGTTAAAACTCAAACAGTTTTCGCATTTGTTACACGGTCTTTTAAAACCATCCGCCTCCGTGCAATTTAAAGCCTTGGCCATTAAACGAGCAATGGTTGTTTTACCACTGCCTCTAGGACCAGCAAAAAGATAAGCATGCGCAATTTTATTGCTTGCTAAAGAATTCTTTAGAGTTTTAACCACGTGTTCTTGCCCAGCTATTTCGGCAAATGTTTGAGGACGATATTTTCTATATAATACTTGATGTTCCATAATTAAAAATTAAAAAAGAAAATATCGTCCTCGCCGAAAGGGGTCGGGGAAACTGTAGTTTCCCCGCGGAGGAAAATAGCGAGCGAAGCGAGTGTTAGAAACCGTGGGTTTCTAAAGAGCGCCATCGCTGGCGCGACGGAATGATATTTTCTGTATAAGACTTGATGTTCCATATTATTAAAAAATACCTTAAACCTAGTATCATCAACAGCCTACAGTATTGTATCTAATGCTACAAATATATCTACTGCAAAAAAAATTATAAACCCACTACACACTATAATAACGAAATTAAACTTAGAAACATAGGAGATTTAATAAATAAATTTAATTTTGTAGACAAAATATGGAAAATACCATTAGTTTAGGCAACTTAACAAAACTATACTTCTAGGTTGCCAGAACAGGTAAAATGTTATAGAATCCCTGAAACAAATGGATTTATTTGATTATCAGAACTTATTGCTTTTTACTGCTAGATTCGTGCTAGGCATAACGTTTATTTTGCATGGTTGGCCAAAAATAAAAAAGCCTATGGGTATGGCGCCGTGGCTTAAAAGCATGCGTTTTCCTGCGCCAGAACTAATGTCTGTAATAGTAGCTGTAGTTGAATTTTTTGGCGGAATCGCCATTCTTTTGGGCGTGTATACACAACTTCCAGCGCTGCTTATTGTTTTTAATATGTTGGTGGCAACTTTTGTTAGAAAAATTTCTAACAAAGATAAATGGGTTGGGGGATACGAACTAGATCTATCTTTACTGGCCTTAGCTTTATTAATTGCCATGTACGGGCCTGGTGAATGGACTTTATAGATATGAGAAAAAAAATAAAAACAGTAGAAAATAGCATTTCTCCAATAGCAATAATTATTGCCGCAGTTTTTGCCGGTGCTTTTTTTCTTTATTATAAAGAAGAACCAAAGCCTATAGAAACTGAAGCAGCTAGTATTGTTCAAGATCCAACTTTTGGCTGGTATTTATACCAAACAAAAACAAATAATCTTTTTCAAATTAAATATCCCTTTGGTTGGCGAGTAACCTATGGCGGAGGTTTTGTGGGTGAAGAAAATTTATATGTAGAAAGTCCAGATCAAAAAACTATTTTAAAAGTGTTAGCCAGAGAAACAGAAAAATACACAGACGTGGAATCCATACTTAAAGATATAGATACAGCCAACGCTAAAAACAATAGCTTCTATCTAATAAAAGAAGAAAAAATAACCATAGATGGAAATGGCGCAATTAGGCGCGAAGAATACTCTGCAGGAGAAAAAACAACCTCTATAATTACTTATGTATTAAAAGGTAAATCTGTAGTACAATTACAAACAGATTTTATAGCCTCCGAGACCTTAAATTTTGAAAAAAGATCCTTCCATAACTTAGTAGCCGACACATTAAAGTTCCAGTAATTTTAACGATCAATGGCCGAAAAAATAATAAGCGTAAAAAACTTAGGTTTTGGTTTTGGTAAAAAACAAATTTTAAAAAATGTCTCCTTCGATATTTCCGAAGGCGATATTTTAGCTATTATTGGCCCTAATGGTGCCGGCAAAACAATACTTATTCGCAGTATTTTAGGATTAAACGACAACTATACAGGCGACATTGTTTGGCATAAAAAACTAGAAACAAGTTACGTGCCTCAAAAAATGTCTTTTGAAAAAGGTTTTCCTCTAACAGTTAAAGAATTTTTTTTGTTTGAAATAGGTAACGATTTAAATTTTTGGTTCCCCAACAAAAAAAAGGAAGATGAAATAAAGCAAAGACTAGACGATGTTAAAATAGGTCACCTGCTAAACGAAAGGTTGGGCGATCTTTCGCAAGGCGAGATGCAAAGAATGCTTATTGCCCGAAGCTTATTAGAAAATCCTAAAATAATTTTTTTTGATGAACCAGCAGCTGGAATAGATATTAGCACCGAAGAAACTGTTTATAATTTACTTTATGATTTATATAAAAAGCTTGGTTTAACTATGGTTATGGTTTCTCACGAACTTTCTGTTGTATATCGCTTTGCTACTAAGGTTGTTTGTTTAAATAAAGATTTAGTTTGCCAAGGAACACCACAAGAGGCTTTAACACCGGAAACATTACAAGAAGTTTTTGGGCACCATGCTTCTGTTCATAGGCATATAAACAACCTAGAACATGATCATCAATAATGAATCTTGTAACCTGAAACTCGCAACTCTTTGAATTTAGGTTATAAGCTTCAAGATATAAGATACAAGATTTTTTATGAACTGGCTAGAATTATTAAATAATATTTATCCAATACTAATAAGCTTATCACTAGGGCTTTCGCTGCCATTGATAGGTGTTTTTGTAATACTACGCCGCGAAGCTTTACTTTCCGATGCTGTGGCCCATATTATTCTTCTTGGCATAGCACTCTCCATAACATTTAAAATAAATGCGCTGTTAGGTATACTGGTTTTTGCACTACTTGCAGGGCTTGTTATTTCTTATTTAAAAGGCAAAGCCAATTTAGGACTAGATGCAATTATAGGAGTTTTCTTTACAACATCTTTGGCTTTAGGTTCGTTGTTAATACCTTCCGAAGAACTTTTAGAAACATTTTTAGGCGGGGTAGAGAATCTAACAAGGGGCGATGTTTTATTGTCTACTGTTCTTGCTGCATTAATAATTATTACTTTGCTCGTTAAATTTAGAAGTTTTGCATTTACATCTTTTGCACCAGATCTAGCTAAAGTAGATAAAATAAACGTAAAAAAATACGAAATGGTTTTCGTATTACTTCTTTCCCTTGGAGTGGCTATGGGAATTAAATTGGTTGGAACCTTGTTAATAAGTGCTTTAATAATAATCCCTGCAGCTACTGCTAAATTATTTAGCTTTCAGATTCGCACAATGACGGGTTGGAGTATGATTTTTGGCTTACTATCGGTTCTATTAGGATTGGTTACAACAACAACTCTGCAGTCTCCACCGGGACCAACTATAATTTTGGTTAGCGCCGGAATTTTCTTTTTAACTTTTGTTTTAACCTCTATCTTTAGGAAGCATCATTAATTTAAATCTTGGCCGATAATATCTTTATAGCCATTTAAAAATTCACTCGCAGATATAACTTTAGAATTTTCGGGCTGGACTCTGATTAGTTTAATAGAACCTTCACTACAGGCAATATAGATATTTTTAGATTCATCTGTAAACACTTGGCCAACAGGTTTTTGATTTATATTTGTAACTTCTATTTCTATAAGTTTGAGCCGAGACTTTGTATTAGTTTTATCTTTAAAAAATGTATAAACACTTGGCCAGTTTATATAGGCTCGCCATTGGTTGTATGTTTCGCTAGCCGACTTTGACCAATTAACTAAACCATCTTCTTTTTTAATTAATTTAGTATATGTAGCTTCAGCATGGTTTTGTTCTTGGGGTTTAATCTCGCCAAAAAAATATTCGGGTAAATCACGAATAAGCATACGTGAAGCTATTTGAGCCAACTGAAATTCGAGTGTTAAATAATTTTCTTTCTCGTTAATTAAAAAAACCTCCTGTGAAATTATTGGGCCATGATCCATTTTTTCGTCTATTAACATTATAGAAACACCAGTTTCGGTTAAACCTTCTTTTAAAGCTGTTTGGATAGGCGAAGCCCCGCGCAAGAGCGGTAAAAGCGAAGGATGAATGTTAATAGTTTTGTATTTAGGCAAATTAATAATTTCTTTTGGCAAAATTTGCCCGTAAGAAACAACTATTAAAACATCAGCGTTTAATTTAAAAATATCTTCTTTAATATCTTTAATAGAATTTGGTGTTAGTAAATTTAAATTTAATTCTTTGGCAAGCTTAGAGACAGGGGAGTCTACTAACAGATTTTTTCTACCAGAAGGCTTGGCAGGTTCGGAAACAACCAAAGAAACATCCCAATTTGTTTGAGAAGTTATGACTTTTAATATGGGTACGGCAAATTCACTTGTCCCTGCAAAAACTATCTTCATTTTTAAAATTATACTTAATTGTTTTGCAAATAGCCAGTAAATTGCTACTATAAAATCAAACAAATATGCGTATTGGCGATATAATAAGAAACACCAAGGTTAATAGAAAGCTTCATTCAAAAGAGCATTTGTTAGCCGAGGATATTTCCCGTTTAATGCAAGAACCTAAAAGATTTGCCGCATATTTAGGAATCGCTAAGTTATACCATGAAAGCGATTTAAGAGGGCTTGCTAGAAGAGTTATAGAAAAAAATGACTTACCAATGGAAGCGCGCGGCAAATATTTTTTTGGCGCTTTAAAAGGATTAGTAAAAAGACCAATAGAACAAACAGTAAAAAATTTCCCCAAATAATATGGAAATAGTTACAGGAGATAAAAACAAAATACTTAGAACAAGATCCGAAACCATAACCGAAATTACACCGGAAATTTTAAGGTTGATTAAAGAAATGAAAGAGACCTTATTAAACGCTGAAAACGGTGTTGGTTTAGCGGCGCCTCAAATTGGTAAAAATATTCGCTTGTTTATAGCTGCAGAAGATATAGCTAAAGAAGGGCACACTGTTTTTATTAATCCAGAAATAACTCAAATTTCTAAAAAACTTATTCCCGAAGAAGAAGGTTGTTTAAGTTTACCAGGGGAATGGCATGAATTATCACGTGCCGATAAAGTAACAATAAAGGCCATGGATGAAAAAGGAGAAAAATTTAAAATCCGTGTAAAAGGAATATTAGCAAGATTAATGCTTCACGAAGTAGACCACTTAAACGGAACTCTTTTTGTAGATCATTTAAAACATAAATAAATGGTTATTATTTACGCTATTTTCCAAAGAATAGTTTGGCTGGTTACTTTTATTTGTAGCCGGTTTTTTGGTTCGTTTAAAGTTCTTGGACAAGAAAATTTAAAGAATATACCCAAACCCTTAATGATTATATCTAACCATAAAACTTTTTTTGACCCTTTAATTATTGGCACACTTTTTCCATTTTTTTCTAATTATCTGCCAATAACTTTTATGGTAGATGATAGATACTATAAAAATATATTTTTAAAACCTTTTTTTATATTAACCCAAACCTTTCCTTCCTATTACGGGCAAGGTTTAGATATTTCTTTACATAAACCAAGAAAGATCTTAAAAAACAACGGGGTATTTTTAATTTTTCCTACAGGTGAAAGGCACACATATGGACCACGCCCACGCCCTAAAAGAGGCGCTGCGGTTTTAGCTATAGAAATGCCAGATATTAATATTATTCCAATCTATATAAGCGTAAGTAAGGGCAAGACCACACTTAGCATTGGCAAATATTTTAAACTAAACGACCTTACAGAAAGCCAAGATATTGAAACTGTTTCCCAACTTTTAGCTGAAAAAATTTATAATTTAAGTTGATGTTGACTTTCTTTTTAATTGTTTTAGAAATAATTATTTTAATGGGGCTAGGTATAGCTTTTTTGCTTTTGGGTTTACCACTTTTATTTACCGGCGCTCCTTTTATGCCTTCCTATAGAAAAAATAGAAAAGATGTTTTAGATGGCCTGCTGGTTATAGCAAAAAAAGAAAATGTTAAAAAAATTGTAGATATTGGTTCGGGCGATGGACGAGTGGTTATAGAATTTGCGCGCCAAGGTTTTGAAAGTTACGGCATAGAATTTAACCCTCTACTGGTTTGGTATAGCCGTTATAAAATAAAACGTGAGAATTTAAAAAATGCCCATATTATAAGAGGGGATTTTTGGAAAATAAATTTAAGCCAATACGATTTGGTTTATTTGTTTCAACTTAACTATGTAAACGCTCTTTTAACCGATAAATTTAAAAAGGAATTAAAAACCGGCGCCATTATTGCTAGCGCCGGATTTCCTATGTTTGATTTTGATTTGATCAAACAGGAGGGAATTTTCTGGGTTTATAGGAGATAATGGATAGAAATAATGGAGTATTAAAGTACAGGCTCAGTCCTGACATTCTCCACAATTGCATTCTCCACATTCATCACCCCCATCATCATCGTCACCTGCGTCACCACCATCTCCACCATAACATTCGTTTAGGTTATCAATATTCCAAATTCTCAAATCATAAGGCGTACCAGTCTTTTTCATAAACCTAACCGTCTTTGCCATACCACCAGTCTTTTTTACTTCGCCATCATTCGGTGCATGATGAATGAATCTTCCTGCCACTCTCTGGCAAAACTCCTGGTATTCCTTGGTGTACATCAGGAACGTGTGCCAACCGATGTCCACCATCTTGGAGGGAGCGAAGCCGTTGCCTGGGTGATCTGCACAGAGCTTGAGAAAGCCTAGTGCACCATCCATGATCATCTCTGCGGTCTCCTTTGAGAGCAGAGGATTGTCTCTCTGGACCCTGGCAACCAACCTATTCCAGAGTTGATCCGGAATCAGATGGTTATACTGCAACTCCGCCTGCATAGCAGGGTGTTCACGAATTGCCTCCATAATGGATCTCCTTTGTTTGGAGGTTATTAGAAAGAACTACGTGATAAATAGAGTTTGATATATATAAGGGAGTTTGTCAAATTAGTGTTTTTTGAAGTATAATTTATATATTAAACTGACTAGCGATAAGAAAATGGAAATAAGAAACATAACAATAAACCCCAAAAAATTTGAAGCACATAATTTCCTAATAAAAATACTTCGAATAATAGCGATACCGATACTAAACAACATTCCCAAGGTTTTTTTAAAAAAAATGGCTGGGGCATCAAGTAAAGATGCCTCTAAAATAATTGGCAATGTTGGCTCAACGCACGCACTAGAGGTTATGTATAGTAGACATAGTAGAAAATTGCTTTCTCGTGGAATACTTCAAGGAATCGCTGACTTTGTTTGGCATCATGTAATTTCACAACTTAAAGCTGTAAGAAATAGACTTAAAATAGTTGAAATAGCTTTAGAAGAAGAACTTTCACAAAAGATTAAAAATGGTCAAACTGAAATATCGATACTTACGGTTGGGGGTGGTTCCTGTAGAGCAATAATTCATACGGTAAGTCGTTTATTAAAAAAACACCCGGAAATTAATATAAAGGTAACTAATATAGATAAGGACGCTAGAGCAATAGAATTAGGTAAGAAAATTTCTGGAGAGTTTAATGTAAATAATTACTTTAATTGGATAAATGATAGTGCTTCAAATATAAAGGATTTAATTCCGGAAAGCTCAATGGACATAGTAGAAATGGTCGGTCTATTAGATTATTTTGATTATGAAAAAGGAAAAAACATATTAACTCAAATAAATAATACACTTAGAGAAGATTCTTATTTTATTGTGGCTAATGTTTATCCAAACTCTGAAATTAAATTTGTAGAAAACGTTGACTGGCCCAAAATGTGTTACCGAACAAAAGAAGACTTTATAAAACTAATAAAAGACTCTGGTTTTAGTAAATTAGAAACAACAATAGAGCCATTGAGGGTGCATATTATAGGTTTAGCAAGAAAATAGATGGAACTTTTTGCCATATCAGGGTTAATAAACGGTATAGCTTCTCTAAGCTTTGCTTTGTTTATTATTTACAAAAACTGGCGAGACAAAGTTAATCAAATGTTCTTTTTGTTGATGACGGGGATGGTTATATGGTCCTTTGGATATTGGCAATGGCTATCAAGTACTAGTTATGGGGCAGCATCTTTTTGGATAAAAATATTTTCTATTGGCTCGACCCTAATTCCAGCATTTTATTTGCATTGGATTATTTTAATTTTAAAAAAAGAAACAGAGAAACATGTTCTAAAACTAGTTTATATTTTGACTGTTCTTATAATAATACTTTCTTTGATATTTCCGGAATTATTTATCAAAAGCATAATAGCTAAACTATCTTTTCCATTTTGGCCTGAACCAGGTGTTTTATATCACTTCTATCTTGCTTCAGTATACGGTTTATTAGTTACTTATGCTTTGACCCTATTAATAAAGGCATATAAAACATCATCCTTAGAAATTAAAGGTCAGGTGTTTTATGTGATCTTAGGATCAATATTTGGTTTTGGAGGAGGTTTAACAAACTTTTTTTTATGGTATAACGTCCCAGTACCACCTTATGGAAATTTCTTAGTAGCAGCCTTTCCGGTATTTTTTGGTTATGCAATGCTTAAACATAAACTTTTTAATGCCAAGGTTGCTTCCACAGAATTATTAACATTTTCTATATGGGTCTTCTTACTTATCAGAACAACAACATCTCTCACACTACAAGATTTTGTAATAAATGGAGGCATATTTATACTTACTGTTTTTGCCGGAGTATTCTTAATCAGAAGTGTTATTAAAGAAATTGAACAGAAAGAAAGACTAGAAAAAATGAGCATTCAATTAGCCGTGGCTAACGATGAACTTAAAAGAGTAGACGGAGCAAAATCGGAATTCCTTTCTATAGTTTCACACCAATTACGAACTCCGCTTACCGCCATTAAAGGTTATATTTCGATGATGATAGAAGGTAGTTATGGAAAACTTTTAGAAACTCAAAGCACAACATTAGAGAAAGTTTTTCAATCTTCGGAACGCTTAATTGTTTTGGTTAATGATCTTTTAAACTTGAACCGCATAGAAGACGGTAGAATTATTTATACATTTGCTCCGGTAGATATGGGTCAGATGATAGACGATGCAATTTTCGACTTAAAATCTATGGCAGAAAATAAGGGCTTAAAACTTGCCTGGATAAAACCTCACGGTATGCCAATGGCTTGGGCCGATGCCGACAAACTCCGCCAAGTTGTTATTAATTTTATAGATAACTCTATTAAATACACGGCAACCGGCAGTGTTACGGTTAGTTTGCGTTTAGAAAACGATTATTTAATTTACCAAGTAAAAGACACTGGCGTTGGAATGACCCCAGAAGGCAAAGCTAGATTATTTAGAAAGTTTGAACGCGGTGAAGGTGGGAGGTTAATGTATACCGAAGGCACGGGTTTAGGTTTATATGTAGCCAAACTTATGACAGAAGCTCATAAAGGAACAATACAAGGCGAATCGGAAGGTAAAGATAAAGGTAGTGCGTTTAGTATTAGAATTCCTACCGAAGAATATGCCAAAAAGAATAATATAAACCAAAAACCAATAGAGCCAACCAAACCTTCAAAATAGGTTAGTTTACTTTTCTTAATAAATTTGCTCTTATTTGTATACAATGGAAGCTAACAAAAAACTCGACGAAACAAAGCATTGGGCCGATACTATTGCCGATAAGGTTATAGAGAAGTTTCCTAATGAAAAAATTTACACCTGCGCTGCTGGTATAAGCCCTTCTGGGGTGGTTCACTTTGGAAATTTTCGTGATGTTATAACTTCTTTTGCTGTTGCTAAAAAATTAAAAGAAAAAGGTAAAAATGTACGCTTTATTTTTTCTTGGGATGAATTCGACCGTTTAAGAAAAATACCTTCTGGCCTAAACGAATCTTTTGCCGAACATATTGGCAAACCTTTATCTGCTGTGCCTAGCCCAGAAAAAGAATATGCTTCTTACGCAGAAAAGTTTGAAAAAGAATTCGAAAACTCTATGAAAAAGCTTGGCATAGAACTCGAATACAGATACCAAACCAAAGAATACGCACTTGGTAAGTACGACGAGCAAATAGTTCACGCCTTAAAAAACCGTCAAAAAATTGCGGATGTTTTGCTTTCCTTTATGACAGAAAAAGGGAAGGAAGATAAAAACATAAACCCAGAAGAATACAAGCAAAACTATTATCCAATTTCTGTATATTCAAAATTTACCGGAAAAGATAATACCAAAGTTTTAGAATACGATAGTGGCACAAAAATTACATATAAATGTTTTGATACTGGCAATACAGAAACAATCGATTTTACTAAAGATAGAATTGTAAAACTTTCTTGGAAGGTAGATTGGCCAATGCGTTGGAAAATAGAAAACGTTAATTTTGAACCTGCGGGGCACGACCACGCTTCACCCGGAAGCAGTTTTGATGTTTCCAGTGTAATAGCTAAAGAAATTTTTAATATTTTGCCACCAGTGTTTCAGGAATATAACTTTGTAGGCATACAAGGTTTAGGTACAAAAATGTCTGGGTCTAAGGGCAACGCAATTTCACCTCAAACATTGTTAGAAGTTTATACACCAGAACTTTTAAAATGGATCTACTTGCAAAAATTACCAACCCAAACTTTTTCTATTGCTTTTAATAGCGAAATTTACAAACAATATAGCGAATTCGATACAAACATAGAGGCGCTAAAAAATAATACTCTAGAAAACTGGCAAAAAGATTCTATGAACCTAAGTGGTGTTAAGGTAGACAATTCTTTACCACCGATTCCTTTTCGCCAAGCTGTTTCGTTTGGACAAATAATACAGTGGGATAAAAATAAACTTATACAGGTCTTAGAAAGTATGGATTTAAAATACGATCTAGAATCCATTACCACAAGAACCGAGAAGGCGAGAGCATGGCTCGAAACTTATAATAAAGAAGAAATAATAAAACTACTAGAAGAAAAAAATACAGAGTATATAAAAACCTTAACCGAAAGTAAATTAGAACAAGTTATAAAATTAAGACAAGAATTACTTTCTAATAGCAAAGCCACAATAAAAGAATTAGATCTTTTAGTTTATAGCATACCTAAAGATTCCAGCTTATCCGACCAAGAAAATGCGCCATTGCAAAGAAGCTTCTTTAAAGACATATATAACTTGTTAATAGGCAAAGACACCGGCCCTCGGCTTTCCACTTTCTTATGGGCTGCAGACAGAGAAAAAATATTAGAGCTTTTGGAAATATAGGCACTATTTACTTTTTTAGTTAGATTTGCTCTTCTCTATATATGAAGCAAGAAGTAGAGGTGCTTGTATCCCTTAAAAGTTCGAAAAACCAAGCTTTAAAGGTATTGTCAAAAAGCTTGGTTTTTATTGGGAAAAAAAGAACATTAGACACATATTTTTACGACCCAAAAAGACCCGATCTTAAACCTCAAAAAAAAGGCCGTCTAATGAATTGCCTCAGGTTAAGAACTAAAGATAATAAATCTTATTTAACTTATAAAAAAGATTACTTCGAAAAAGACATATGGATACATTCGGATGAGCATGAAACCATTCTAGAAAACTCAAAAATAATGTTAGAAATAATTAGATACTTAGGACTTAAAGAACTTATTAAGATAGACAACACTAAATATGTATTTGAAAATAAAAAATATGAAGTAGTTTTAGAAGATGTTAAAAAATTAGGTATTTTTTTAGAAATTGAATCAAAAAAAAATACAACAAAGGATATTAAAAAGGATAAAGAAGATATAAGGACTTTTATAAAATCTCTAGACCTTGTGGTTGATAAAGAATTAAATTGTGGTAAGCCAGAACTTATGATAAAAAAATGGAGAAAATATTAGATGAAATAATTACAAATAACTACTCTAGGTTAAGTCAAAAAATATTTTCAGAAAAAAAGCTAAAAGAACTAGCGAACCTGATTAATAGTTCAAAAGATAAAAAAGATATTCTTAAAAATTTACTTATAAACCTTGGTGATTATAAGTATTCGTACGACTGGAATATCGGGAGTCTAATTCAACAATAAAAAATGTTTATAAGTTATTAGAAGAAACACAATCGTCTTTTATAATAAGTGGTTTTGGTTTTCCTAGTAGAATTAGTGATAGAAAATTAGTAATTGAAGAATTAAAATCTGTTGCTTCCTTACTAACCGATGACGGATACTTTTTTACCATAGGATGGGATGAAACTTTTAATGACGAGTTAAATGAAATGTGGTTTAAATATATACCTGATAGTATACGCGCTCCTAATTTTGAAGAATGGAGAGTTTCTCGTAGTTCAAGGATTATATCACCAAGAAACTGTAATTTAAGCTGGATTAAAAAGGGAATAATTGTTCCTCTGCAATTCTCATCTATAGAAGAATCGGCTAGTGTTATGGGACACTTATTTGGAAAAGAAGCTGCTGAATATGTGATAAAAAATAATAAAACCACATGGTCCATGTCATTAGGCATAACATGTAATACAAAAAAAGAAATATTAAAAATAATAAAATCAATTTAATAAACTATAATTTCAATCTTGTATAAGGACCATAAAAAAGGTTAAAATATAGGCATATGGAACGAATTTTGATATCTAAAACCCCCGAAAACAAGGGGCAAAATGTTAGTGTTTCCGGCTGGATTTGGGGTAGGCGAGATCACGGTAAACTTATCTTTATAGACGTTAAAGACAGAACCGGCACCTTGCAGTGTGTTTTTTTGCCAAACAACAAAGAACTACATAGTTTAGGCGATACTCTTCGCACAGGCTTTGTAGTGCGTTTAGAAGGACAAGTTTCGGAACGACCAAAGGGTATGGTAAATGCCGAAATTCCTACAGGCGAGGTAGAACTTCAGGTTACAGCCCTCGAAATTTTAAACGAATGCGTAACCCCACCTTTTGCTTTAGATACAGATGGCTTAGAACTAGGCGAGGATTTGCGAATGAAATACCGCTATTTAGATTTACGCCGAGACAGATTACAAAAAAATATCCGCACTCGTTTTCAAATAATTCAGTTTATTAGAAACTGGCTTGCCGAAAAGGAATTCGTAGAAATTGAAACTCCAATATTAACAAAATCGACCCCAGAAGGTGCTCGAGATTATGTTGTACCTTCTCGCTTACAAAATGGAAAATTTTATGCTTTACCTCAAGCTCCGCAACAATACAAACAACTGTTAATGGTTGCTGGTTTTGAAAAGTATTTCCAGATTGCTCGTTGTTTTAGAGATGAAGACACAAGAGGCGATAGACAACCAGAATTTACTCAAATGGATATGGAGATGTCGTTTGTGGAGCGTGAAGATGTAATAGCCGAAAACGAATCTATGCTTATTGGTTTAGTAAAAGAACTATTCCCAAACAAAAAAATCCAAGAAACTCCTTTCCCAAGAATTAGCTATGCGGAAGCTATGGAAAAATACGGAACCGACAGGCCCGATTTACGAAAAGATAAAGAAGATAAAGACTTACTAGCTTTTTGCTGGGTTATAGACTTTCCGTTTTTCGAAAAAAACGACGATAACACTTGGACATTTACTCATAACCCATTTTCTAAACCTAAAAATGAACATATGGAATGGTTAATGAAAAAAGAAAAAATTGGTGAAATTTTAACAACTCAATACGATATAGCTTTAAATGGTTTCGAAATTGGTGGTGGCAGTATTCGTAACCACAAACCAGAACCATTAAGAAAGGTTTTTGAAATTATGGGTTTTTCGGAAGAAAGAATTGCTTCTAATTTTGGGCACATGCTTACAGCCTTAGGTTATGGTGCACCTCCACATGGTGGCATTGCTTGGGGTTTGGATAGATTAATTACATTGCTTACAGGCGAACCAAATATTCGCGAAGTATTTTCTTTCCCTAAAACCGGCGATGGCCGCGATTTAATGATGGACGCACCAGCCGAAATTTCGGAAAAACAGTTAAAAGAATTAGGTATTAAGATTCTAGATAAAAAATAACTTTTAGGAAATGTACCAAATAAAATTAGCCAAATTTGAAGGTCCACTAGACTTATTGCACCAGCTTATAGAATCTAAAAAATTAGAAATAACCGAAATATCTTTAGCCGAAGTAGCCGACCAATTTTTAGGTTATTTAAAAAGTTCGGCAAATTTAGCTATGGAAGATATGGCTAATTTTTTAAATATTGCCGGACGACTGGCTTTAATAAAATCGCGTGCTCTTTTGCCTTTTTTAAAACTTACCGAAGAAGAAGAAAAAGATATTCAAAGTTTAAAAGATCAACTAGCTGAATACCAAAAATATAAGGAGCTGGCAAAAGAAATTCATAAGCTAGATATACAAGGCAACAGATACTACAACAGAACATACTTAGCCAACATAGAACCTGTTTTTTATTTTCCTAAAAAATTAACAAGTGAAGTTTTGTTTAATTCTTTAACAAACTTAATTAGCACAATTACCTTACCTCAAAGAATTCCTCAGGCTCAGCTTATAGAAAAAGTATCTTTGGAAGGAAAAATAGCAGATTTAGAAAAAAATATTAAAGAAAAACTAGAACTAAATTTTTCTCAAATTGTCGATTCCACTAACCCAGAAGCAAGATTAGTAACATTTCTTTCCGTGTTAGAATTATTAAAGCGTGCAAAAATTACAGCTGAACAAACTTCAAATTTCGAAGATATAAAACTAACATGGCAAAACGAACAAATAATATAGAAAATTTAGAACAAGTTTTAGAAAGCTTGCTTTTTTCTTATGGTGAAAGTATTAGCATAAAAAAATTGGTAGAAATAACTTTGGCTTCAACTAATGATGTTTTATTAGCTTTGGAAAATTTAAAAAATAATTTTTTAAATAGGGGAATAAAACTTATTAGCAAAGACGATAAATGGCAATTAGTTTCTAGTAAAGAATCTTCCGTATATATAGAAAAACTTGTAAAAAGCGAGATACAAGAAGAATTAACTCCTGCTAGCTTAGAAGTTTTGGCTGTTGTGGCATATCGTGGGCCGGTTTCTAAAAGCGAAGTAGAAGTATTAAGAGGTGTAAATTCAACCTATGCTTTGCGAAATTTAACATTAAGGGGTTTAGTAGATAAAAACGATACAACGAAACCTCAAACATACCAGATATCTTTAGGTGCTTTAAAAAAACTAGGTTTAGAAAAAGAACACGAACTACCAAAATACAACGAATTAAAATCGGAGGTATTTAAAACAGAAAAACTACTTCAAAACTAATGCGACAAATTTTATATATCTTAATTGGTGCGTTTGTTATTGTTCCTACACTACTTTTGTCGTACCAAGTTGGCACACCAAAATATATGGCGGCTAGCGCATATTTTAATACTCCTGCCATAGATTTAAACACCAATAAAAAAACAGCTCCACCAATAGCTGTTAAAATTACCCCGCAAAGAAATATAGAAATTCCAGAAATAGAAGCAGACACAACCTCGATGCTAATTTGGGATTTTAAAGAGAATTTTATTTATTATTCAAAAAATGCAGAGGAACCTCGTCCAATAGCTTCTTTAACTAAACTTATAACAGCGGCTTTGGTTTTAGATTATGCTGATCCACTAGAAACAACATCAATTTCGGCAAAAGCAATCAAAAACGAAGGAGATAGCGGTAACTTAAAAGAAGGTGAGATACTTACCATAAAAGATCTTTTAGCGGCAGCGCTTTTAGAATCTTCTAATGATGCTGCTTATGCTTTGGCCGAACATGTTGGTGGAAAATTACAAACTAATCCCGAAGTTAGTGCCGCACCTGTTAGGGAATTTGTAAGAATGATGAATTTAAAATTTAACGACCTAGGTTTGCTTCATTCTAATTTTACAGATCCAGCAGGCTTAGAGGATATAAATTCTTTTAGTACAGCCAATGATTTTTCTAAATTCATAAAATATTTAAGAGAAAACCCTAAATATATTTTGATTTGGGATATATTAAAAATGCAAAATTACAGTACTAAATCTTTAAACGCTGTAGCTATTCATAATTTTAAATCAACTAATCCATTTTTAAACGAATACACTAATGTTATAGGTGGAAAAACCGGTTTTACAAATAGAGCATTGGGGAATATGGTTTTAGTAACAACAAGTTCAAACAATACAGAAATTATATATTTAGTGCTAGGATCTAACGATCGCTTTAGCCAAATAAGAAAAGCTGTAAAATGGGTAGAAGAAGCTTGGTCTTGGCCTAATAACATACAACCATAATATGCTAGATACTTCGTTTCAAGTTGCCAGAATTTTAGCCTTAGCTTTTGGATCTTTTGCTTTGGCAATGGTTTTAACTCCGTGGTGGACAAATATTTTATATAAATATCGCTTAGGCAAACAAATACGCACAGAGGGAGCGCCTGTGTTTGCTTCTATGCATAAAGGGAAAGAAGGTACACCTACAATGGGTGGTGTAATTATTTGGCTAACTACATTAATTTTAATTATTGGGCTCGCTGTACTAAAAGAATTTATGCCGAATAGTTTAGCATCTGGTTTAAGTTTTTTATCTAGACCTCAAACACTATTACCAATAGGCATTATGATTTTTTCAGCAATTATTGGTTTGGGTGACGACCTGCTTGGAGTGTTTAAGATAGGTCCAAAAGGTGGTGGTTTAAAAATGCGCCATCGTTTATTGCTTTATACAGTTGTGGCTATAATTGGAGCCCTTTGGTTCCATTACAAACTAGATTGGACAACTGTTAAGGTTCCATTTTTTGGAAATTTCGACATAGGTAATTGGTATATTCCTTTTGCTGCTTTTATTATAGTGGCAACGTCTTTTTCTGTTAATGAATCGGATGGTTTAGATGGTTTGGCTGGAGGCTTAATGCTAACAGCTTTTGCTAGTTATGGTTTAATTGCTTTTTTTGAAGGTAAGTATGAACTTGCTGTCTTTTGTGCAGTGGTTGTTGGAGCCTTACTTTCATTCTTGTGGTTTAACATACATCCAGCCAGATTTTTTATGGGCGACACGGGAGCTATGCCACTTGGCATAACTTTAGCCGTTATTGCTTTACTTACCAATGCCGCTTTGGTTTTACCTCTTATAGCTTTTGTACCCATGATTGAATCTGCTTCGGTAATTATTCAAGTTATAAGTAAAAAACTGCGCGGTGGTAAAAAAGTATTTCTTTCAGCCCCTATTCATCACCACTTCCAAGCCAAAGGCTGGCCCGAAACTAAAGTTACAGAAAGATTTTGGATTATTTCGGCTGTTATGGCCGTACTTGGAATAATAATTCAGCTAATAGGTAAATAAATGTGTTAAAATATAAGTATTAAAGTACTAGTTTTATATTTTTTAATTAAAAATGTCTTTTGACGTACTTATAAAAAATGGTTCTATTGTCGATGGCACGGGTAAACGCCTCGCTTACAAGGCAGACGTTGGTATTGTTGGCGATAAAATTTTTGAAATAGGCAATCTTACCAAAGCAAAAGCTAAAACCGAAATAGATGCTTCTGGTATGGTGGTATCTCCAGGTTTTATAGATGTTCAAAATCATTCCGATAGTTATGGGAGTATTCTAAACGACAATATATTAGAAAGCATGGTTCGCCAAGGAATAACCACCATTTTAATGGGGCAGTGTGGTTCATCTTTGGCACCACTTCTAAAAGGATCCTTAGTTTCTGTTCAAAAATGGTCCAGTACTTATGGAACAAATATTAACTGGTCTAGCACAGCAGAGTTCTTAAGCACGCTTATAAAAAGAAAAACTAGTATAAATGTAGCTACGCTTACCGGACACGCCACCATTAGAAGAGATTTTGTTGGCGATTCTGTTCGTTCTCTAACACCCAAAGAAGAAATACAGGTAATCTCTCTTTTAAAAAGATCTTTAACTGAGGGCTCTTACGGGCTATCAATTGGCTTGGCGTATAGCCACGAAAGATTATCATCCGAAGAAGAAATTATTAAATTACTAACCACAACCAGATTTTCTAACGGCGCAGCATCTTTTCATTTAAGAAACGAGGGCCCAGAAATATATGCCTCGCTAAACGAAGTTTTGGGTTATCTGCACCACGCCCCAGTTAAAGCAAAAATAAGCCACCTAAAAATGCTAGGAGAAAAAAACGTAGCTTCTGCTGAAAGACTCTTGCGTATGATCGATGTAGCTTCAAAAAGTGGAACAAACTTAAGCTTTGATGTTTACCCTTATACTGCTTCAGCGGTTATTCTTTATCTTTTACTTCCAGAATGGGCAATAGTTGGCGGTAAAGATGATCTTATTAAAAAAATAAAAAATAGTGGCACACACGAAAAAATAGTTCGGGACATAGAAAGCAAAAACTACCCATACGAAAAAATAACCATTGCTACAAGCGCTTTGGGGCAGCTTTTTGTAGGTAAAAGCCTTGCCCAAATTGCTCGTGACCAAAACACAACTGGTGCCGAAGCTATTTTAAATTTGCTACTTGCTGCACGAGATCAAGTTACTGTTTTTTGGAACGATATAGATGAAACAGTTTTTCAAGAATTATTAAAACATCCTGCAAGTATTATTGCTTCGGATGGTTCGGGCTATAACGACGAAGCAAAACAAAGAAGTGCAGTACCACACCCACGTTCTTTTGGTACAACTGCTAAAATTTTGGAGCGTTACGTTAAAGAAAAAAAAGTTTTAACCATAGAAGAAGCTGTTTATAAAATGTCCGCAAAACCAGCCGAATGGATGGGATTAAAAAATAGAGGAGTTATAGCTAAAGATTTTTTTGCAGACATTGTTATATTTGATCCTAATAATATTAAAGATAACTCTACATTCGAAAACCCGTTAAGATACCCTTCGGGTATTAAAAATGTTTTAGTAAATGGCAAAGTTGCACTAAATGAATCTGGTTTTTCTGGGGTTTTGGCAGGACAAATATTAAAAAAAGGATTTTAAAATGAAAAATCACAATAAAGCAGCAACAACTTTTTTATTTGCTACTGCTTTTTTAGTTTTGCTTGGCATAGCTGTAATGACTAATGCTTCTATACCACTATCACAATCTAATCATGGCGAAAGTTTTTATTATTTTAAACACCAACTAATATATGGTTTAGGTATAGGGCTTTTGGCTTTTTTCTTTTTTTATAAAATCGATATATCTATACTCAAAAAATTTGGGCTACCTGCACTGATTCTTGCCATAATTTTACTGTGTTTGGTTTTTGTACCCAAAATAGGTTTTGGAGCACTCGGTGCTAAAAGATGGATCAGTCTTTTTGGGTTCTCGTTTCAACCGGCCGAATTTGCAAAATTAGCCCTAGTTGTATATCTGGCTCATTGGTTGGAATCAAAAAAAGATAAAATTAAAAAACCTGTTATGATTTTTCCTTTTCTGTTATGGATAGGCATTATCTGCGGACTTGTAATTTTACAACCAGATTTTGGAACTTTTTTAGTAATTTGTTCTACTGCTTTTGTAATGTACTTTGTGGCAGGTTCCGATTTAAAAACTATGGGCTTAGTTTTTTTAACTGGCCTAGCTTTAATGGCAACCTTAATTGCTGTAGAACCATATCGTAGAGAAAGATTTACCTCTTTCCTCAATCCAAACAACGACACGGCTGGTTCGGGTTATCAGCTTAAGCAAGCTTTAATTGCTATAGGCTCGGGAGAAATTTTCGGCTTAGGATTAGGAAAAGGAATTCAAAAATATAATTACTTACCGGAAACAATTGGAGATTCTGTTTTTGCTGTGGTTTCGGAAGAATTGGGCTTTATTGGCTCTGTATTGGTTTTATTAACTTACTTAATTTGGATTTTAAGCGGAATTAAAATAGCCTCTCTTTCCAAAGACGCTTTTTCAAGATATTTGGTTATAGGTGTAGTAGCTTGGATAGGGTTACAAGCATTTATAAACACATTAGGCATTTTAGGTATGATTCCGTTTACAGGCATTCCTTTGCCGTTTATAAGCTATGGCGGCACAGCCTTGATGATAGAACTTGCGGCGATTGGTATGGTGGCAAACATCGCTAGGAAAAATTAAATTTGACCTTCTGGTTTTTATATTCTAAGCTCAACCCAAGTTCCTTAATATGTCTCCGAGAGGAGACTCACATTCCCGAGAGGGAATAAACCTTCGAGAGGAGAAGTTTTATGAATAGCTTAGCAATCCAAGCTGGACAAGTTTTATTTTCCGATGATTCCTCAGATCTTCAATATTTACTAGTTGCTTTTTCGATACTAGAAAAACATGATCATAACTCTAAAGATACTGATCGCGAGCTTAGAGGTCTTGTAGATAGATGCAGTTATTTAAGTTGGAATATATCCGCAAAAATTTCGGAGGCTGCTTGCATACGTTTTGCAGGAAGAGATATATGGTTAAAAGCCGTCGTTGATTGTCTACCAAATTTCAAAACTTTTTTTGGAGAAGGTATCATCTTAGGCATTTTTAGAGCTGCTGTTTGGCACGATTCAGTTTGGAAATCTCAAACAGAATTTTCTAACCTACTACCTGAAGTTATATATCGGTTTATTGTCGCAAATAAGTTAAATGTACCGACCCTTCCAAATGAGTATGAAAATGAACTGTCTATGCACGTAAAAAAATATGTGCGTGTACAGGGCGAAGCATGGCAAAAACCAGCGAGATTGGCAGATATAAATTTTATTCTAAAAAAGGTCCGCCAAGATTTTAATGAAGACAGGATTAATCTCGACTCTATATCTCCACTCAGAACTTTGATTTTAGATCAGCTTTTGTATGGACTATTTGGGGATGTTTCCACACTAGGCAGGCTAGAAGCTATGGCCTATCTAATGAATGAACACTTTGATAAGTTGGCAGAAAAAGCCAAAGCAAAAACAAGATGACCCCAAGCAAGCAATCGGCAACCGATTGCTTGCTTTTTTATTCCAAAAAATACTGCTAAAGTAGGTATATGAAAAACCCTAGGATAATGCTCTGTGGAGGTGGTACAGGTGGGCATGTTTTGCCTTTAGTTGCTATAGCCAGAGCCATAAAACAACTAGAACCCAAAGCCGAAATCTACTTTGTTGGGCCAGAAGAATTTTCGCTAAATGCTTTACGCGAAGAAGGTGTTATGGTTCGAACAATTATTGCTGCAGGCAAAATTAGGCGTTATTTTTCTCTTAAATATATTTGGGAAATAGTTAAACTTCCAATAGCTTTTTTCCAATCTTTAATTTTAGTTTATTCTATAAACCCCGATGTTGTTTTGGGAAAAGGAAGTTACGGTAGTGTACTTCCTGTTTTAGCTGCCGATATTTTATTTAAAAAAACAATTATACACGAATCCGATGCTGTACCTGGTTTAGCTAATAGATTTCTTTCCTATGTTACAGATAATATTGCTATTTCATTTGAAGAAGCTAGAAAATATTTTAATAATAAAAATATATTTCTAACTGGTAACCCTGTACGAACAAATTTTATAAACTTAAACAAAGAAGAGGCAAGTGATATTTTAGATGTTCATACCAATAGAAAGATTATTTTTATAAGTGGTGGGTCCCAAGGCGCACAAAGAATAAACAATAAAGTTATAGAAATTTTGGATTCATTATTAGAAAAATACTTTGTTATTTGGAGTGTGGGTGCTAATAATTTTGAAGATATTTCTAAAAAAACAACGGGTAAACAAAACTTAAAAGTTTCTGCACTACTTTCAGAAAAAAAACTTGCTTCTGCTTATATACTATGTACATTGGCTATTGGACGCGCCGGTGCGGGAACTATTTTTGAACTAGCTGTCTTTGGTAAACCAAGTATATTAATTCCATTAGAAAGAAAAGGAGGCGACCAACCAGTGAACGCATCTTCATATGCCAAAACTCACGCTACTATTGTTTTAAGAGAACAAGAACTAGACATGCTAAAAGAAACCTTAGAAAAAACTCTTAATAGCGATACAGAACTTGATTCTATGACCCAAAATGCCAAAAAATTTGGTAAAATAGAAGCAGCTGATGCCTTAGCAAAAATATTATTAGACTTAACCAAAAATGAAAGTTAGAACCCGCATTGCCCCTAGCCCAACAGGCCATATGCACGTGGGTACCGCCCGAACCGCGTTTTTTAATTATTTATTTGCCAAACAAAATCATGGCGAATTTTTGTTGCGAATAGAAGATACAGACATTGAAAGATCAAAAAAAGAATATGAACCCGATATTTTAAACGGTTTAAAATGGTTGGGTTTAAATTGGGAAGGCGAACTAGTTAGACAAAGCGAAAAAGTTTCTATACACACAAATTACTTAAAAAAATTATTAGAAAGTAAAAAAGCTTTTTATTGTTTTCATACAACAGAAGAATTAGAAGAAGAACAAAAAAACCAAGCTTTAGAAAAAATATCTTTTAAACATGAATGTGAACATAAAAATATTTCGAGTGAAGAAGCAACAAATAAACTAAAAACCAATAATGCAATTATTCGCTTAAAAACTCCTTATAAAAAAATAATCTTTAAAGACTTAGTAAAAGGCGAGGTAGAATTCGACACCAGCTTACTGGGCGACATTTCGTTAGCTAAAAATCTAGATACTCCACTTTATAATTTTGCTGTGGTAGTAGACGATCACGAATCAGAGATAACGCACATAATAAGAGGCGAAGATCATCTTTCTAACACTCCGAAGCAAATACTTATAATAGAAGCTCTTGGGTTTAACCAACCAGAATACGCACATTTACCCTTAATATTGGCGACCGATAGATCTAAACTCTCTAAACGCCACGGTGCTGTTTCTGTAAATGACTTTACTAAACTGGGGTACCTACCAGAAGCTATGCTTAACTTTTTAGCATTAATTGGTTGGCATCCTAAAGATGAGAAAGAAATATTTAACATAGAAGAATTAATCAAAGAATTCGATTTAACCAGAGTTCAAAAAGCCGGCGGAATTTTCGACATCGAAAAATTAAATTCTATAAACAATCAGTATATAAAAAATATGGTGCCGGCAGAAATCGCTAAGTTTATTGCGCCCTATTTAGATATGTATAACCCAACCGAGGCTCAACTTATAAAAGTAGCTCATCTGTTTAGAGAAAGATTAAATATATTTTCAGAAGTAAAAGAACTTGCAGGGTTTATTTTTGCACTACCAATTTACGAAGCAAGTTTACTAAGTTGGAAAGAATCTTCAAAAGAAAAAACTAAAGAAAAACTTGAAGTGGTTTTAAACGTGTTAGAGAGTATTCCGGAAGATTCTTTCGATATTGATTCAACCACAACAGAACTTATGCCTAAAGCTAACGAACTAGGCAGGGGTGAGGTTTTGTGGCCATTGCGAGTAGCTCTGTCTGGTATGGCAAAATCCCCAAGCCCATTTGAAATTTTAGATGTATTAGGTAAAAAAGAATCTATAAATAGAATTAAGAAAGCATTAGGAAAATTAAATGAAGCTTAGACAACAAGGACTTAAAATATTCTTTATTTTTTTGGCGTTGTTTTTTGCGCCAATTTTTGCCGAAGCCGATCAGTTAGAAAATTTAAAAAATGAAAAGGCAAATTTACAAAATAACATTGCCGAAATAGAAGCTAAAATAGCCGAATACCAAAAAAATTTAGATTCTAAAAAAGGGGAGATCGCTTCTTTAAAAAATGAGATAGATGGAATAAACTCCCAAATAAGCAAGCTTAATTTAGAGATTAAAAAAACAGAAAATCAAATTTATATAACTCGTCTAGATATTAAAGAAACGCAAACCGATATAGAAAAAACCCAATTAAGTATAGGCGAAAAACAAGAAGTTTTAGCTAGTATTTTAAGGGAAATTAGAAAATTCGACGAAGAAAGCTTATTAGAACGAGCTTTAAAATATAAAACACTAACCGAAGCAGTTAAACAAACAGAACATTTAGATGCTTTGCAAGAAAAAATGAACGACGTTCTTAAGGATACACGGGTTTTAAAAAATAACTTAGAAGTTAAAGAAGAGGATTTAAAAGAAAATAAAAAAGAATTAGAAAATAAAAACGCACAGCTATCCGTCCAAAAATCTACTCAACAACAAGAAAAAACTAGAAAAGACACCGTGCTTAAAGTAACTAAAGGCGAAGAAAAAAAGTATCAGGAACTTTTATCAAAAACAGAAAAAGAAAGGGCGTTATTATTTTCCGAGTTAGCCAAAATAGAAGAACAAATTTTAACTCAAGGTAATTTTAATAATTATTTTAAAGTTAAAAATTTACCACCAAAGGGGACTAAGTTATTTGTTTGGCCAGAAGAAAACCCACGGGTTACACAGGCATTTGGAATGACAAAGCTTGCTAGAAGAGGTGTATACAGTGGTAATGGTCATAACGGCATAGATATAAGC
>CALRHC010000002.1 GCA_943359335.1 Candidatus Yanofskyibacteriota bacterium | reverse complement strand
ATTTCCGACATCAGTAATCGGGTTAATAGGGTAAGGTAGTCTATAATCAATTTATCTGGCAAAGACATTGTTTTCCCAAATTTATCTGTAGCCGAATCGTTTAAGGCAATATAGTTGTTTAAGCTTTTAGACATTTTTTGAACCCCGTCTAAGCCTGCTAAAATTTTAATAGCAACAATATCTTGTGGTTCGTCACCGTGTTTCTTTTGTAAATCGCGTCCAAAGCTTTCGTTAAAGACTTGATCACTACCTATTACGGTTAAATCGCTTTTAAGCATTACAGAATCATAACCTTGAAGTACTGGGTAAATAATTTCATGAAGTTGTATGGCTTCGTTTCTTTTTCTTCTTTCTTGAAACATGTCTCTTTCTAAAACTTGTTCCACCGTAAAATTGGACATTAGTTTAAGTAGTTCTTCTGCGTTCATTTTGTCGTACCACTCACTGTTTGTGCGTACCTCAAGCTTGTCGGGATCTAAAATACCGCTTATTTGTTTAATATAATTTTTGGCGGCGGCCTCTGTTTCTTCTCTGGATTTTAAAGTTCTGGATTTTAATTTTTGCGTAGGATCGCCAAATCTTCCTGTAAAACCACCAATTAAAAACACTATCGTATGGCCCATTTCCTGCAAATCTCGCAATTTAAGATATGCCGCAGCATGACCCAAGTGCAGATCTTGACCTGAAGGGTCTACACCATGCTTAACTCTTAAGGGCTTGCCCGAAGACAGTTTCCTTGCCACACTGTCACGAGTTATGACCTCGGAAACGCCTCGTTCTAAGAAATCTTCTATTTTCTGTGGAGAAGTATCAACTTTAGACATGTATCTAATATATAATATAAAGCATAGCCATGCCAGCCAGACGATTTTATAACAACAAAGGTTTTAGGTTTTTAAAACCAATCTTTTTAATATTTTTCTTTATTGCGATTGTAATTTCTGCTCTTCTTTTGATACTTTTTGTTGTTTTCGCAAGGAATTTGCCGAACCCATATAATTTAGAAGATAGAAATATTACCGAGTCTACAAAGATATACGACCGTACTGGAAAAACAATTCTTTACGATATACATGGCGAAGAAAGACGTACCGTTATTCCTTTTAATGAAATTCCTCAAGTTGTAAAAGATGCCACCATAGTTTCGGAGGATAGGGATTTTTATAAACACAAAGGCATAGATTTTAAAGCTATTGTAAGAGCTCTTTGGTTGAACTTAACCAGTGATTCATTGCAGGGTGGTTCGACTATTACTCAACAGTTTATTAAAAAATCCATACTAACTTCGGATAGGGTTTATAGTAGAAAAATTAAAGAAGCGATCTTGGCTTTAGAATTAGAAAGAAAATATTCCAAAGATGAAATTTTAAATTTTTATTTAAACCAGATTCCTTATGGCATTAATGCTTATGGCATCGAAGCCGCTGCTGAGACATATTTTTCTAAAAAAGCTTCCGAACTAGATTTGTCCGAAGCCACTCTTTTGGCCGCCTTAATAAGAGCTCCAAGTTATTTTTCTCCGTATGGCGAACATAAAGATGAATTAATAAAACGTCAGCATTTGATTTTAGATAAGATGGCAGAATTAAATTATATTTCTAAAAACGATGCTGAAAAATCAAAAAATAAACCTTTAGAATTTTCTAAAATAAGAACAAGTATTTCGGCGCCTCATTTTGTTTTTTATGTTAAAGCACTCTTAGAAGAAAAATACGGCGAGGAATACATAGAAAAAGCAGGACTAAGAATAATTACTACACTTGATTGGGAGCTCCAAACAATTGCAGAAGATGTGGTTGCTGTGGGAGCCGAGAGAAACGACAAGGCTGGTGCTCATAATGCAGCGCTGGTTGCAGTGGATCCAAAAACAGGACAAGTACTGGCAATGGTAGGTTCCAGAGATTATTTTAAAGATCCGATTCCAGATGGTTGTAAACCGGGAGTTAATTGTCAGTTTGAAGGAAATGTAAATGTTGTTACAAGAATGCGTCAACCAGGTTCTTCTTTTAAGCCCTTTGTTTATGCTACAGCTTTCAAAAAAGGTTATACCGACAAAACTATTCTTTTCGATATACCAACACAATTTGATACAGGATGTAATCCTTACGGCCAACCAATTTCACAGGGTGCAAAATGTTATTCACCAAGAAATTTTGATTTTAAATACAGGGGACCAGTTACAGTGAGGCAGGCTCTGGCTAACTCTTTAAACATTCCCGCGGTTCAACTTCTTTATTTAGCTGGAGTAGATGATTCTATAAACACAGCTGAAGATATGGGAATTACTACATTAAAAGATAGATCTAGATTTGGTTTATCTTTGGTTTTAGGGGGAGGTGAAGTTAAGCTTTTAGAAATGGCCTCGGCTTATGGGGCCTTTGCTACGGAAGGTGTTAAACATCCAGTTTCATCTATTTTGCGTATAGAAGATAATAGGGGAAATGTTTTAGAAGAATATAAAGACGAACCAGTTCAGGTTTTAGATACAGAGGTTTCTAGAATGGTAACAAATATTCTTTCCGATAATGCTGCACGAACTCCAACTTTTGGCGCGCGTAGTCCGTTATTTTTTACAGATAGACCTATTGCTGCAAAAACCGGTACCACAAATGAATTTAGAGATGGTTGGACAATGGGTTATACACCTTCTTTAGTTGCCGGTGTTTGGGTTGGTAATAATGACAATACGCCCATTAAACAAGAACCAGGGTCTTATGTTGCTGCTCCAATTTGGCACGACTTTATGGCGCGCGCTTTCGATAAATTAAATTTAGCCCCAGAAAGTTTTACGCCACCACATTTTCCAGAAGTTTCTAAGCCGATTTTAAATGGACAATATTTAATAAACGGAGAAATACATTCTGTTTTATATTATATAAAAAAAGATGACCCTACTGGCTCAAATCCTTCTAATCCGTCTGCGGATCCAATGTTTAATAATTGGGAGACTGCAATAAGAAGTTGGTTTGGACCAATACCTGTAATTAGTACAGAAACAGCACCTCTGCAGACACAAAACATCCCTCAACCGTAAACTTTTTTGGTAATTGCTCAGCCCTTTACAAACAACTTTCAGAGTGGTATAGTTTGTTTAATAGTACCTTTACAAAAAAGTCAAAAGGTGTCATTAATTTTATTAACCAACCCCTATACCTATCCCATGTGGATAAGAGGAGGTAGTTATGAACAATGCAATCGGCCGTATTTTGGCCATTTTGATGTTGGTTTGGGCGACGATTTCGTCGGCTCAAACGGTGGTTGTGTTGGGTGGTGTAAATACGGACATGTGCTGCAGTTCTGGGTTCGGTGGCGAAGTAGGAACCGACGAACAGGTTATGGAAAACGTGACCGTTCCTCCGGGATACGTAATTACCAGTGTCACTACGGCATTGTCTAAAGGCGGAAGCCCTAACGACAATGTGGTGATCGAGGTAAGACAAGGAGGCGTTCTTCTTTCGAGCGCTTCAGCATCTGGGGCGTCTCTGGATAATTCTTTTTCAGAGAGAACCTATACGCTTTCGTCTCCCGCGATTACTACTTCACCGAATATATCTATCGTACTGACTCGTTCTGGTTCCGGTAGCAACGCCAACTATTACAAGGTTCGGCGTGGCGCTGGAACTACGAGCTTTGGTGGTGTTGAACACGGAGGGATGTCCTTCTTCAGAAATGGAGGATGGGTCAGTCCTTCTGCTGGTATTGGATTTGCTATGGCCCTTTCGGGTTATACAACTCCACTAGCTCAAGCCACTCCAGTACCAAATAGTCTTGGTTTTGGAGATGTGAACACGGGATTAACCTCCCAGCTCACTCTCAAGATCAAGAATACTGGTACGGCAGTAATGTCGATCAGCGGTGTTGTTTCCAGTAATCCACTGTTCACTGTTTCACCGGCGATTCCTCCGAGCGTAAACGTGAATGTGGGTGATAGCACTACGGTCACTGTTGGCTTTACGCCGACGTCGGCCGGAAGTGCTTCTGGAAATATCACGATGAATCACAATGGGGTTAATAGTCCTGCGGTGATTGCGATGACTGGAAATGGCGTTGCAACTGGTGGAGGAGGAAGTTCGAGTGGTGGCTCTGTGGTCACTGGTCCTGTAGCTTTCTCAGTAACTTCTGTCGATATTGGTTCTACCAATACCGGTGGGAGTGCCAGCAGAACGGTTTACCTACGCAATCCTACTTCTGGTGTGATTGCGATTGGGCTTGCTACCACAAATAGCGAGTTCGGGGTAAGTCCTGTGAGCGCTTCAGTTCCAGCGAACGATAGTCTGTTGGTAACTGTCAGCTTTACACCGGCGTCTGCGGGAAGTAAATCCGCAACGCTGGTTGCAAGTTACGGTTCTGGTAGTACGGCGTCTGCTGTGTTTACTGGAACTGGAACTGGAACAACTACTCCCGTGCCCGTGCTTACGGTTTCGAGTACTAACTACTCGGCCGATAGCACTATCGTGCGAAGCAGTGGTTCTAGTTTTACTATCCCGCTTCAAAATACTGGTGGTAGTAATTTATTTATCACTAGTATGTACATCGGTGGGAGCAGTACCGCTTTTACATTAAGTGGTCCGTCTGCCATCACTATCGCTCCAGGAGAAACCTACAACGCGTCGGTGATTTTCTCGCCGCAGGTTGTAGGTTCTCGTACGGCCACCCTGAACATTAATCATAACGGTCAAGGTGGAAGCAGTTCTGTGTTTTTAAGTGGAGTAGGGAAAGACCCTCCTCCGCAAGCGAGGCCGACTATTAACATTATTCCGTCCTCTCTCGCAGGTTCTCCTCCATACTCAATCTTTTTCAGGAACGAGAATCTTGGAGGATCTGTCACTCTTTCGGATTGGCAGATAACCCGTCTTTCTAGTCTCACGAACTCAAGAGAGTTCAAGAGTTTCAGACAATCTGGTTACAGAGACACTCTCACATATGTGTTCACTGAAGTTGGCGCGTATGTGGTAGAGGCGGAATTTGAAGGACCAGGAGGTGCAGATCATCAACCAATGTCGGATACAATTTGGATCGCTACACGCGATGCCAATATCGTAGCTTCGCAGGAAATTGTTGGTCTTCCTCCTGTTGAGCTTGGCAAGGGTAGTAGCACTGCCAAGTTCAGTATTTCCAATACTGGAGATGTTGGAACCGAGGTTTTTCGATATAGGGTGGGCGGATTGGATTCGTTGGATTTCCGTGTTCTTACGGAACCCAACTTCACCATTTCACCGAACTCAACCAAGGATATTTGGGTCGAGTTCACTCCTACAAGAACCATCGGAGACAAGCAGACGTACGTCTATCTGTACTTCGTTGGTCTGGGGAGTCCGATCAGGGTGAAGTTGTCTTCAACAGCAACTGATCCTCCATGGGGACCAGCTTCCGTTGTCGATTTCTCTGTCAATGCTCGGCAGGGAGTTGATAGTTTGGAAGTTCAGTTCACTTACAAGTTGGAGGGGTTGCGATACTCTTCTCACGTCATGTATTTTGGTGATGGAGATTCGAGTATTGTGAATAATCCGACCCATGTATACCGGACTCGGGGGAAGTATTCCCCGAGTTTGGTGGTAACTTTGGTTAACGGTGAGAAAGTTTCGCCGAAAACCAAAGAGGAATATATCCAAATCGTTAGGTTGCCGCCGTCGCCGGATTTCACCGGCGACAAGAGGATCGATTTCGCAGACTTCTTTCTGTTTGTGGAGCAGACCGACAAGGTTGAACATACTCCGCAGGAGTTGGCGAGGTTTGACCTCGACGGAGACAACTTTATCAACAACAATGACTTTTTCATTTTCGCTGATCATTTCGGCGAAACAGTTCCTTAACTCTACCCCCGCCACGTCCAACGTGGCGGGTTTTTTTATATAAGATTTTTAGTTTGCGGAGGTGCTTTTATTTTTAAATGATTATAAGCCGATAATGTAGCTTCGCGTCCACGTGGAGTGCGGTTTATAAAACCAAGCTGTAACAAATAAGGTTCGTAAACTTCCAAAATAGTATTTTCCTCTTCGCCTGCGGAAGCAGCGAGCGCCTGAATACCAACTGGTCCACCGTTAAACTTTTTTATTATAGTTTCTAAAATTTTTCTATCGGCGTTTTCTAAACCTAGTTCATCTACTGCTAACATTGCCAATGCTTTCTCCGCAATGTCTTTCTTAATAACACCATCGGCTTTTACCTCTACATAATCTCGCACTCTTTTTAATAATCTGTTTGCTACGCGTGGGGTCTGGCGACTACGCGAAGCTATTAAATTAATTCCTTCGGCGTCAGATTTAACATTTAATATTCTAGACGAACGTTTTAATATTTTTTCTATATCCGAATTTTCATAAAATTCTAGCTTATAAGTGGCACCAAATCTGCTTCTAAAAGCAGATGTTAGATTCCCAATGCTTGTGGTAGCGCCAATCATAGTAAAGTGAGGAAGTTTTAATTGTATTGTTTTTGCCGATGGACCTTTGCCAATAATAATATCGAAAACAAAATCTTCCATAGCGGGGTAAAGCATTTCTTCCACAACTTTGTTTAACCTGTGGATTTCGTCTATAAACAAAACGTCGCCTTCTTTAAGGTTGGTTAAAATAGCGCCTAAATCGCCAGACTTTTCGAGTGCTGGTCCCGAAGTCATTTTAATATTTTTACTTAATTCCCCAGCAATTATATAAGCTAATGTGGTTTTTCCTAGTCCTGCGGGGCCGTAAAGCAAAATATGCTCTAAAACCTCACCTCTTTTTTTAGCAGCAGTTAAGAAAATACCAAGGTTTTCTTTTATTTGCTCTTGCCCAACATATTCGGAAAGAGTAGATGGGCGAAGAGTTTGGTCTAGACTATTATCCTCTGGCTGGTTTTTGGGAGTTGTTAGCATATTAACTATAAGATTAACACAGGCAAAAGGCCTTAAACAGTGGTAAAAATGCCTGCTTTAGGCTGTTTCCACACGTTTTCCACATAGGCTTGACATAATGCATTTTAAGAATTAAAATAAGAGTATTGTTGTTTCGTTTTAAAAGCCTGTAGGCAAAGGGAACTTGGCTTAGTTTAGGACGGATTGGTTTTCTGGTCTTGTATCAGGAGGCTGAGCCTATCCTCAGCGAGATTCTCTCCCTGTGTTTCCCAAGATTCGGGGGTTACCCCGAAGGCGTTTACGCCCAAGGGGTTTGCCTGCAGACTTTTTTAACAGAAACACAAAAAATGTCCCTCGACTTTACGTCGGGGGATATTTTTATACATTAGAAGACGTAACTCTAGATATTTCTTCTAGTGTTGTTTCTCCTTCGAGTACTCTAAGTAAACCATCTTGGAACATTGTTATAAAACCATTTTTTTTGGCTTCCGTTAAAATATCTTGATGGGAAGGGTTTGTTGCTATTAATTTTTCTAAAGAGTCGCTAACAAAAACTACTTCGTAAATACCGATTCTACCCTTGTACCCTGTGCCGCCACATTTTTCACAACCAACTTTTTTGTAAACAGTGATTTCTTTAGGAATTATGTTTTCAGGAATATCCGATAAATTCTTTTTAATTTTTTCTACGTCATCTCCATCGGCTGGAGCTTTGCAGCTAGAACATAATTTTCTAACCAATCTTTGCCCGATAGCTGCATTTAATGCAGAAGCTAAAATTTGAGACTTAGCATTTAAATCTAGAAAGCGGGGGATGGCACCAATGGCATCGTTGGTATGAAGTGTAGAAAAAACTAAATGTCCGGTTAAGGCGGCGTGAAGCGCAACATCGGCAGTTTCTTCGTCGCGAATTTCTCCAACCAATATAATATTTGGGTCTTGGCGCAAAATAGAGCGCAGTCCTTGGGCAAAAGTGTAGCCTTTTTCTGGTTCAACTTGTGATTGATCTATACCTTGCAGATGGTATTCAATAGGATCTTCTAATGTAATAATTTTAATTCCTGGTTGGTTTAAGTGTTTTAAAAAAGCGTAAAGTGTTGTTGTTTTACCAGATCCTGTTGGGCCTGTTACTAAAATTATGCCACTAGGTTTTTTAATTTCTGGTTCTAATTTTTGCCAAAGATAATCTCTAAAACCTAAATCTTTAATATTTAATTTAATTGCGTTAGGGTTTAAAATTCTTAAAACTATATATTCGCCATAAGCACCAGGGAGTATAGAAACCCTAACTTCAACTTCCGCACCATCTTCTTTAATGGTAAAACGACCATCTTGCGGAACATCTTTAACATTTAACCTTAAACCGGAAAGCAATTTGATTCTGGAAAGAACCGATTCGTAAACAGTCTTTATAACTGTTCCGGCATCTTGTAAAACACCATCTAACCTAAAACGTATCTGTGTTTGATTTTCTTGAGGCTCCACATGAATATCGGAAACTTCTAGCGTTAAAGCTGCGCTTAAAAATATTTCTAAAAGAGCGCTAGTATCGGTTTGGTTCACTTGCGATAATTTAGTTTTAAGATTGGCAAAGGTTGCTAATTCTTTTTTTAATATTTCTATTTTTTCTAAAGATATTTCGCCAGAAGTAGAGGCACCTTTAATTTGTGAGGGTAGAAACTTAAATTCATCTAAGGCTTTTTTGAAAGATGATATAGAAATCATAAAAATTTCTATATTAAAACCTTGAGATTTTAATCTTTCTGCAACCTGTTTAGTTTCTTCGTTTGCTGGTTCAACTGCACCCAGTTTAAGAGTTTGGCCTTTTTTAAGAATAACGATAGCCCTTATTCTCTCGGCCTCTTCTTTGGGAATAAAGTGTAAACTATCGCGTTCAACTGGAACATGCGCGAGGTTGATATAATTTAAACCAAGTTTTTGGGCTTTTAATTCGCAAGCAGATTCTTCTTGCCCACGATGAATATCGGTTAATTTATCATCGCGTTGTTGAGTTAGTTCATCCATACCCAGTTAACTCTACTTCAAAAGGCAAAAGTTTTATATTTCCCTTTTAAAGTTTCTTAATCTTTTTGATAAAAATCTTCGACCAATAGTACTTTTTAAATAATCTTCTCTGTTCTCGGCATCATTCTTGTTCAGACATGCTTCGTAGTAAACCAGTTTAAATGGTCTTCTGGGTTCGGTAGCAAAACTTTTGCCAGAATTATGTTCTTCTACTCTACGCTTTAAATCATTAGTATAACCCATATAGAACCTACCGTCTTTTAAACTCAGCAACACATACGTGTAGAAGAACATGTTTGAAGTAGTGTTACTGGGCATATACAAACATTTTATCAAGTAAACTATCTATTTGACAAAGATATTACTTTTATGTAGTATATAAAAAGTTAAAAAACGCTAAAACATATACGATGGAGGTGCGTTATGTTCCTTAAAAGTCTAGTTTTTTTAGCAATAATCGTGCTAAATAGCTGTGCGATCCATACATATCAACTGCCCGTGGTTCAAAACCCGCAGGTGATGCCAGTAAAGGATCTTGGTAGAGAGCGCTTGCGTCAGGGTAATCTGCTATTTGTTAATAGGTCGTCTGTATGGCGGGATGTCTTGGTTTTTAACGGGCACTACTATAGAGACGATCTTATTGTGTACGATGATAAGGGTTATCCGGCTCTCTGTGTGGTTCCAATCGGATCTTTCGGTTTGGGGCCGGCCGACAGCCCTAGGGATCCTTATCCCCAATACATAACCAAGCTAATGGGTGGGTTTTATCCGGGGCAGGAGTACACTCTTTTGGTGATATCTAAAGATATGACTGATTGTATGGTTGGCCCTCCGCAGATATGTACTGGCAGGGTGGCTACAGAGCCCGCCAGTGACGTTTATACCTATATCCCGTACTTGGGTACAAATGCTGGTGAACACGTCAGAGAAGTGGTAAACGACGTGGTTTACCTACCCGACAGAAATCCGCGGGAATATCGTGGTTCGAATACACTGAACATGACGATTGATGTGAACATGTTACTTCAGCGCGGAATTCACAAAGTCAGAAACCCATAACCTTTTAAAGGAGTGTTCAAACGAACGCTCCTTTTTTTATACTCGCGCGTTTGCTAACATTGGGCTGATGGAGATTGTATTAAAGAGTTTAAAAGACACCGAAAAACTGGCTAAAAAAATAACCAAAGATTTAGCAAAAAACAGCGGTTCTGTTTTGGCGTTGTACGGAAACTTAGGTTCGGGTAAAACTACGTTTACCCAATTTTTGGCTAAGGCTTTGGGTGTAAAAGAAAAAATACTAAGCCCAACTTTTGTTATTATGAAAACTTTTTCTTTATCAAAACCAGTTGGTAGTTTTAAATTTTTAACTCATATAGATACTTATCGTTTAAATTCGGCAAAAGATTTAACAAGTTTAGGTTTAAAAGATTTATTAAAAGATAAAGAAAATATTTTGGTAATAGAGTGGCCAGAAAAAATAGAAAAGCTTTTACCCAAAAATACTGTTAGAATTTACTTTAGTGTTCTAAATGAAAAAGAAAGAAAAGTTGTTATTAAATGAAAAACGAAAAAGAAAAATTAGTAATTATCGACAGTCATGCTTTAATCCACCGCGCTTATCACGCTTTGCCAATTTTAACTGCGCCAGATGGTAGGCAAGTGCAGGCTGTTTATGGTTTCGCCAGCGTGTTGATGCGCGTTATTAAAGAATTAAAACCACAATATATTGTGGCGGCGTTTGATATGGCCGGCCCAACTTTTCGGGAAAAAGAATACAAAGAATATAAGGCCCATAGGCCTGCAACAGATGATGCGTTAATTAATCAATTTTCTTTGGTTAAGGAACTTGTAGAAGCTTTTAAAATTCCGGTCTTACAACTTCAAAGTTTTGAGGCTGACGATATTATCGGCACGGTTGTAGAAAAATTAAAAAATAAAAAAGAACTTACAAAAATAATAGTTACGGGTGATTTAGATTGTTTACAATTAATAGACGACGAAAATATTTTGGTTTATACGCTTAAAAAAGGCGTAAACGATACCGTTATATATAACGAAGTCCTTGTTCGTGAAAGATACGAAGGTTTGGGGCCAAGCCAAATAACAGATCTTAAAGGCTTAAAAGGCGATGCTTCCGACAATATCCCGGGCGTGCTTGGTATTGGCGAAAAAACAGCTATTAATTTATTAAATGAATATGGCAGTTTAGAAAATATATATAAAAATTTAGAAAAGATTAAAGTTAAAAGTGTTAAGTTATTCGAAAAACTTTCGGTAAACAAAGATGATGCATTTTTAAGTAAAAGATTGGCAACCATAAAAAGAGATGTTCCGGTTGATTTAGATTTTATAAAAACCGCTTTTAATTTGGTAGAAAACGAAGAAATTAAAAAACTTTTTTTTAGATTTGGTTTTAAAAGTTTGATTAATCGTCTTAATGATCTTAAGGGCATAGAGGCTGAACAGGAATCAATTCCAGAGCAGGCTCAATTAATTGGTGACGAACTAGACGAATATTATAAAAAAGGAATTTTTTCGGAAAAAATATACAAACTAGAAAAAGATGTACGGCCGGTGTTAAGAAAGATGGAAAAAACAGGTATTTTATTAGACGTTAAGCTGTTAAAAAATTTAAGCGAAAAGTTCGAAAAAGAACTAGCTGAAATTAAAAATAAAATAATAGAATTTGCCGGAGAAGAATTTAATATAAATTCCACTCAAGAACTTGGCCGAATACTTTTTGAAAAGCTAAATTTAGGTGGAGCTAAAATTAAAAAAACAAAAAAGAGCGGGGCATATTCTACTGCATTTGATCAGCTAGATAAATTAAAAGATTCTCATCCAATTTTCCCTTTGATTTTGCGTTGGCGCGAACTTTCAAAATTAAAATCTACATATGTTGATGCCTTACCAAGATTAGTTGGTACAGACGGTAGATTGCATACAACATTTAAACAGTTGGGCGCAGTTACAGGTAGATTATCTTCGGAAAATCCAAACTTACAAAATATTCCAACCAAAGGTGAATATGGTTTAGAAATTAGGCGAGCATTTACTGCTCCAGATGGTTGGCTGATTTTGGCGGCAGACTATTCTCAAATAGAGCTTCGTGTAGCGGCGGCGATGTCGGGCGACGAAAAAATGATAGACACTTTTAAAAAAGGCGAAGATATTCATACTAGAACCGCAGCTGAAGTTTTTAATGTTCCGCTAGATAAAGTTACAAAAGACATGCGCCGTGAAGCTAAAACATTAAACTTCGGCGTGCTTTATGGCATGGGCCCAAGAGCTTTTAGTCAATCAGCCGGTGTAACATTAAGTGAGGCCCAAGAATTTATTCGTGGTTACGAAGCTGGTTTTTCGGGTTTGGCTAAATTTATTCGCGATATAAAAAACAAGGCTCGTTCGCAGGGTTATGTTGAAACTTTATGGGGTAGAAAACGTTTTGTAGATTTAAATTCACCTAACCCAATGATGCGAGCGGCAGCCGAAAGAGAAGCTGTAAATATGCCCATACAAGGAACGGCTACAGGAGATATTGTTAAAGCAGCGATGGTAGAAATAGAAAAAGAATTAGGTTCCAAAAAAGATATAAAAATGATTTTACAAGTTCACGATGAATTGGTTTTTGAAGTTAAGGAAGAAGTTGCAGAAAAATATTCAAAGATTGTAAAAAATATTATGGAAAACGTTGCCGATATCGGTGTGCCAATAGTAGCTGAAGTAGAGGTTGGTAAAAATTGGGGTGATCTAAAATAAAATTAAAAAATGGATATATTTTCTCATGCTTTTTGGACAGCTGTAGCTGCTAAAACTGCTAGTTCTAAACTTAAATATTTTAAAGATAAAAAGGGAATAAATACTGTTTGGGCAGCAACATGGGGAATCTTACCCGATATTTTTGCTTTTGCTCCTATTTTTATTTCAGCGGCATTAGTTTTTTTATTGGGCATGGGAGATCAAAATATATTTACTATCCCACATCCCTTCGAGCTTGAACCTGTAAATCGCGATACACTTTTTATATTTAGATTAACTCACTCACTTTATAACATTAGCCACAGCGCGGTAGTTTTTACTTTTATTTTTGGTTTAGTTTATTTCTTAACTAAAAAAATAAGATGGGAGATGCTGGGTTGGTTACTTCACATATTAATAGATTTACCAACTCATTCTTATAAATTTTATCCAACACCAATACTTTGGCCATTAGCCAATTGGAAATTTGATGGTATTCCTTGGAGTACGCCTTGGTTTATGATTTTAAATTTTTCGGCAATACTTTTAGTTACGTCTATTTACATAGTAAAAAGAAAGAGTAAGAATGGGTAGTCGTTACTCTTCGATTACACTCAGAGTGCTCAATTTTAATAATTGCTCACTTTGTTCGCAAATAAAATTGGCATGGATTTTAAAGAATATCAAAATAAAGCTAAGAAAACTGCAGCTTATCCTAATATTGGAAAAAATATTATTTACCCAACGCTGGGTTTGGTGGGTGAAGCCGGAGAAGTTGCTAACAAGGTAAAGAAAATTTTAAGAGATGATAAAGGTATTATTACCAAAGAAAAGAGGGAGGATATAAAAAAAGAACTAGGCGATGTTTTGTGGTACATATCGCAAATGGCAGGTGAGCTAAAATTTTCTCTAGAAGATATTGCAAAAGCAAACATAGAAAAATTATCGTCTAGGTTTAAAAAAGATAAAATTCACGGTAGCGGAGACAATAGATAACATGCCAGAATTACCAGAAGTTGAAACTATAACTCAAGACCTTAAAAAAAGACTTTCAGGTTATGTTTTTGTTAGTATTTGGAGTGATTGGCCTAAATATTTTTCTTTAAGCGGTGGACTTTCTAGTGTTCAACGCCTCGTAAAGAATAAAAAAATAAATAAAATAGAACGCAGGGGTAAGAATATTCTTTTTCATCTTTCGAGTGGGTATATGTTGGCGGTTCATTTAAAAATGACTGGGCATTTTTTGTTTAACGAACCAGAAAGAAAAAGCTTTGTTCATTTAATTTTTAATATTAAAAAAGGCAAAAAGCATTCAAAGCTTTATTTTTCCGATGTTAGAAAATTCGGCCGGATTATTTTTGGCGAAAAAGACAAGGTTTTAGCTCGGCCAGAAATTAAAAAACTTGGCCCCGATCCTTTAGAAATTACTACCAGAGATTTTTTACAACTAATTTCCAAGCGTAAAGGAAAAGTTAAAACAGTTTTATTAAACCAAGAATTTTTGGCCGGTGTGGGTAATATATATTCCGACGAAGCTTTGTATATGGCCAAAATTCATCCACTAAGTTTGGTTGAAAAAATACCACAAGGTAACTTAAAAATATTATTTATAAAATTAATTTCTGTTTTAGAGCGATCAATTAAATTGCGTGGTACAACCCGCCAAGACTATCGGGACACATCTGGTAAGAAGGGGGATTATTTTAATCAGCGTTTAGTTTATGCCCGTAAAGGCGAAAAATGTGCCCTCCAAAGCGGCGGGCGAGCCTGCGGCAGCAGAATCAAAACAGTAACAGTGGGCTCGCGTACGGCGCATTTTTGCCCAAAATGCCAAAGATTATATAAATGATCTATACATATTACGGAGAAAATTCTTTTTTAATACAAGAAAAATTGGCCAAGATTAGCGAATCTTATAGGGCTAAGTTTAAGAGTGGTTTAAATTTGTTTAAGTTCGATTTAGAAGAAAACTGCGACGAATTAAAATCTTCTTTGGAAAGCCAGTCTATGTTTAGCGAAAAGAAGTTAGTTTTTTTAAGAGGAGTTTTATCTACTGTAGAGCCTAAGTATAAAGAAGTTGAAGATATTATAAATAAAAACAAATTTTTAAAAGAATCCGACGACGTCATTTTAGTTCTATACGATATTTTAGGCGATTTAAAAGAAGGTATTAAAAAAAGAGTTGAGTTTTTAAAAACATTAGGCGAAGTTAAAGAATTTAAAAATTTAGATAAACCCAAATTAATAGATTGGTGTTTAAAAAAGACCGAAGAAGAAAATATTAAAATTTCTCGTACAGATTTAGCGTTTTTGATAGATGGTGTGGGCTGTGATGCTAATAGAGTTTGGAACGAAGTAGCTAAACTATCGGCTCATAGCAATAGTACTATAACAAAAAAAGATATAGAGAATTTAGTTGTATTTAATGTGGTGGCGAGTAGTTTTAAAGTTACTGACGCTTTGGTTCAGAAAAAAGTTAGCTTAGCTTTAGAAGGGTTGGAAGAGTTGTGGCAAAAAAACGAAGACCCTGTTTTGGTTTTAGGAGCTTTAGTTTGGCAGTTTAGAAATATGTTAAAACTAGCCGATGTCAAAATTACACAAGCCGAAGCTGTTCAAAAATTTAAACTAAACCCTTGGGTGGCACAAAAAACTTTAAGTGCTTTAAAAAACTTTTCTCAAGTAGAATTAAAAAACATCTACCAAAGTTTGGTAGATGTTGATTTAGCTATAAAAACTGGCGGCAAAGATGGCAGAGAAGCGTTAACTGATTTTGTTTATAGCTTTTTGAAAGCGTGATTTTTGGCGGGAAGCTGTGTTCTTAAGAAGTACGTGATTTTTTACAGCTTTATCTAAAGCTTGTGAAAAATTACTCAAAGCTTGAGCAGCCTCTTTTTTGTTTTTAGCCGAAATTTCCTTAACCAGCTTCTTTTCCAAATCTTTAATATTAGACTTTCTGTCTTTATTAACTTTGGTTCTTTTTTCTGTTTGTCTTAAGGCCTTTTTGGCCGATTTTTTGATAGGCATAATTTTGTCTATAAGCGTAGCGTTTAGCTACAAAATTATAGCCCTGCTAGTGAATTTCCGATCTGTATCCAATTGATGCCAAAGGCATCTTTCGGAGATTCTACTACGGGGCATAATTGCGTTTAATAAGTAGGTTTGATAATATCAGAATCATTGATTTTAGGCAAGTTAATTTAAACAAAGGAGCAAAGTATGGCAAAGAGGTCGGAGTTATTAAGTGTAGCGAGAATGGAATATGAACCTAACTTTGCAGTGCTATTCGTATTAGAGGCAATCATTCTTCTTTTGCCGATGGCTTGTGCCGGATACATAATAGACTGGTTTTGGTGAGTTCTTTAAATAAAAAGGAGGGTTTTCTATGAATATCAAGGGGTTGGATAAGTGGTTTGGAATATTGTGGGTTTTTACTTTGGTTGTTGGCATAGCTAACACATTCATTCTTTTTTACTTAGATACAGATATTGCCTTTATTATTACAGGTGCTATTTGGCTCACCATGACCTTTTTATGGTCATTACTTGCCTTAAGGTTTAGACGAATGGCTTATGAATTTGCATGTCAAAAACTTGATGCTGATATTCGAGATATACTGAGAGGCGCTGTAAGTGATCCGGCTTTTGTGAGAGTTATAAACAACTCTGTTTCTGTGCAGAAAATGCCTATAGTAGTATCAGTAGGCGAAAGACAATTTCCTATAAGTTCTATGGAGGAACTCGATAAATTAAAAAGTGAACTTGGTATGGTGTAGCTTCTGCGAAGCAGGTCAAAACGGCCTGCTTATTTTATTACATAACATTTATATCATACTTACAAACTTGAGCCTGCCTGCCGGCAGGCAGGAATGTAAGGATGTTATTCTAATGTTTTTAAATAATCTCTAATTAAAATAGATTTTTCAAAATCCCATTCCGCAATGGCGGCTTTAAGTTCGCGCTCCAGTTCTTTTTTGGTTTTAGATTCCAACCAGATCCTTTCTGGTTCGGGTATAACTGGTGTAAGTTTAATATCTTTTTTAATAGCTACAGGTTCAAAGCCGTTTTCTTTATTATATTTTTCTTGAGCAGTGCGGCGGCGTTCAGTTTCTCTAATTGCCGATTTCATAGAGCCTGTTATTTTATCGGCATACATAATAACTTTGCCGTCTATGTGGCGCGCGGCGCGGCCGATGGTTTGTACCATAGTAGTTTCATTTCTTAAAAAACCTTCTTTATCGGCGTCAAAAATTAAAATTAAAGAAACTTCGGGTAAATCTAAACCCTCACGAAGTAAATTTACACCCACCAGCGCATCTATTTTTCCGCTTCGCAGATCGTTTAAAATTTCGGGGCGGTTCATGGTTTTAATTTCCGAATGTAAATAAGCCGCTTTAATACCAGCTTTAGCTAAATGTTCGGCTAGGTCTTCGGCTAAACGTTTCGTAACCACGGTAATTAAAACCCTCTCACCAAGCTTAGCTCGGTCTTTTATTTCTTTTAGGGCGTTATCAATTTGACCTTCGGTTGGCCGTACTTCAACTATAGGATCTAAAATATGAGTTGGTCTTATTAATTGTTCGGCTAAATACAAATTTTGCTTAGCTTGCCCTGAGCCTGCCGAAGGGTTGTGTGATTTTTCTAATTCATAATCGTTGGGTGTAGCCGAAGAGAAAATTGTTTGTTTATTTTTATCCTCCCATTCTTTAAACATCATAGGGCGATTATCTAAAGCCGAAGGCATTCTAAAGCCATGTTCAACCAAAGTGGTTTTTCTGGCTCGGTCGCCGTTGTACATTCCCCGTATTTGGGGGATAGTCATATGAGATTCGTCTACTATAAGCAAGGAATCTTTAGGAAAAAAATCTAAAAGTGTATAAGGCGATTCCCCAGGTTTTTTAAAAGCTAAATGGCGAGAATAGTTTTCTATACCCGAGCAATAACCGGCTTCAGCTAACATTTCCATATCGTAATGAGTGCGCTGTTCTAAGCGGGCGGCTTCTAAAACTTTATTTTCTTTTCTTAATTCTTTTAAACATTCATCTAGTTCTGTTTGAATGTTGGCAAGCGCAATTTTTAGCTTCCGCTCCGAAGTAATAAAGTGTTTGGCAGGGAATAGAGTATATTCGTTTAAAATTCCTTGCTTCGAGCTCCATATTTTTTCTATTTCACTACCAAAAAAATTTACACGTATAATTTCTTCGCCGGTTGGTAGGTTAACTTCTATAGTTTCGCCTTTAGTTCTAAATGTTCCAGGGAGCGGTGCAATATTGTTACGAGAAAACTGCATCAGCACTAATCTTTTTAAAAAATCTTTTCTAGAAATATTAATACCGGTTTTTAAAAACATAGCCGCATTTTGGTATTCGTTAGGATCGCCAATATTGTATATACAAGAAACTGAAGCCACTATTATGGTGTCGGGGTTTGAAAGTACGGCTTGGGTGGCGGCATGGCGAAGTTTGTCTATTTCTTGGTTTATCTTTGCGTCTTTTTCTATATAGGTATCGGTTTGGGGCATATAGGCTTCGGGTTGGTAGTAGTCGTAGTAAGAAACAAAATAATGAACTTCGTTTTCGGGAAAGAAATCTTTAAACTCTTGGTATAATTGCCAAGCCAGAGTTTTATTGTGAGAAACTACTAAGGTTGGCTTTTGAACGTTTTCTATAACATTAGCTATTGTGAATGTTTTACCAGAACCAGTTACACCCAGTAAAGTTTGAGCTTTTGCGCCAGCTAAAACTCCCTCGGTCAATTTTTTGATTGCTTCTGGCTGATCTCCTGTTGGTTTAAATTTTGATACGAGTTTGAATCGTGACATATTCGGGTTATGATATTTTTATCATGATCGGCTACCTAGAAGGTGAATTAATAAAAAAATATGATCGCAGGTGCATACTTAAATGCGGGTCTTTGGGTTACCGCATTTTTATGACTAACAGTGCACTTGGAAAAATACAAGAAAATGGCGAACTTGTAAAGGTTTTTACGCATCCATATCAGCGTGAAGACACGCAAGAATTATACGGTTTTTTAAATACAGAAGAACTAGATATTTTTGAAATGTTAATAACAGTTTCTGGTGTTGGGCCACGTAGTGCTATGGCTATGGTAGACGAAGTTCCGTTCGAAATGATTATTGCCGCTATAACAAAAGGCGAGGAAGGGGTTTTAAAAAGAGTTTCGGGTATTGGCGCAAAAACAGCGCAGAAAATAATAATAGATTTAAAATCGAAAGCGTTAACCTTAGCATCATTGGCTACAAGTATGGCTTCTCAAACTATTTCCGAAGATTCCGATATTCTAGAAGCTTTACAAAGCTTGGGCTATACAAGTTATCAGGCGCGCGATGTTCTTAAAAAAATACCAGCAGAAACCAAAGGTGTTGAGCGTAGAATAGAAGAAGCTTTAAAATTATTATCTAAATGATTTCAGAAATTAAAAAAATAGTAAGAAAAGTTTTACCAAAAAGTTTTTACGAATATTTTCATTGGCTTGCTTCTTTTATTGGGGCCATTAAAAACAAGTTTCCTTCGCGTGAACTTATTGTAATAGGTGTAACGGGTACAAATGGAAAATCTACAGTTGTTCAACTACTTCACGAAATTTTTACAGATTTTGGTTTAAATATAGCTTCTACCTCTACAATACGCTTTCGTATTAAAGATAAATACGAAGACAACAAACTTAAAATGACTATGCCGGGGCGTTTTGCCTTGCAAGATTTTTTGCGTAAAGCTGCCAATGCTGGTTGCCAGTATGCAATTGTAGAAGTTACTTCGGAAGGCTTAAAGCAAAATCGTGCTGCTTTTATAAATTTTGATACCGCAGTTTTAACCAATGTTCGGCCGGAACACATAGAAAGCCATGGCTCGTTCGAAAAATATAAAAAAGCTAAAGGTATACTTTTTGACTCCTTAAAGAAAAAAACCGTAGATAAATTTTTTGTGCCTAAAAAGAATAAAAAGATAAGTGTAATAAATCTAGATGACCCCTCGGCTTACTATTACGCCAACTTTAACGCAGACGAAAAAATAGGCTATGGTTTATTAAAAGAAAATATTCGCGCAGGTGTTAAAAATAATTTTATTCCAGAAAATATAAAGTTTTCGGCAAATGGCGTAGAGTTTGTTTTAGAAGAAGAAAAATACCAAAGCCCATTGTTAGGGGATTTTAATTTATATAACACTTTGGCGGCTGTGGCGGTGGCTCGTGCTTACGAAATCCCACATAAACATATTAAGAAAGCCATAGAAAGTTTTAAGGGTGCACCAGGTAGGTTAGAAATTTTACAGGAAAAACCATTTTTGGTGGTTATAGATTACGCACATACACCAGATGCTCTAGAAGCGGTTTATCGTGTGGCAAAATCGTTCTGGACAAAAAATAGCCATAAATTAATTGGTGTCTTGGGGGCAGCTGGTGGAGGGCGCGATAAATGGAAGAGAAAAGAAATGGGTACAATTTCCGAAAATTATTGCGACGAAATATTTTTGACCGACGAAGACCCTTATACCGAAGACCCAGAAAAAATTGTTAACGAGGTGGCTAAAGGCATTAAGCATAAAAAATACAGAAAAATTATGGACAGGCGTTTGGCTATACGCGAAGCGTTAGAATCCGCCAGGCACGGTGATGTGGTTTTAATAACGGGCAAAGGCGCCGAAAAAACCATGATGACCAAGTTTGGTTCCATGGATTGGGATGAAAAAGCTATTGTTTTAGAGGAGATAGAGAAGTTAAGTAAAAAGTGATACATTTAAACTATGAACCAAAAAGGTTTTATTAAAGACATTGTCATTATTGTACTAGCGATTCTACTGCTAGGCGGTGGGTATTTTTATTTTTCCAAAAACCCAGCCTATGCTCCAGCGGAAAATACGAATCAAAATCAAATTGCCGATGAAACTAAAGATTGGAAGACTTATAGAAATGAAAAATATGAAATTGAATTCAGATACCCAAAAAGTTCAGACGTTATTGATCAGTCTTTTTTTCAAAATGCCGCCGATTTTCAGGTAGATGTGAGTTATGATTTATTGGCGGGAGGTTACGAGCCAGCAAGATTAACGATAAGTAATGTGGCGGATAGTAGATATCAAATCGTATCAGTGAAAACTGTTTTATTTACTAAAAATAATAATATAGACGGCGAGAATCCAATTTATTTTTATAAAGATAATCGGAAAGTTTATGCCAATTGTGTAGATTATGGTGGATTAGATATTTTGGATTTTTGTAACAAGGTTTTATCAACCTTCAAATTCACAAAATAAAATAAATAATTTTGGCTTTAGCGGTGATTAAAGAATAATTGGCAAAGGTCTCAAAATAAGCTAAGGTAAAATCAATATGTCAAAGGTTAGTACTAAAACCAAACGATTAGGCTCTAAACTGCCCTTGCTTGTAGAAAAAGACGAGGACGGTTTTTATGTGGTGGAATGTCCTGTTTTTGAAGGATGTTACAGTCAAGGTAAAACAAAAAACGAGGCTTTAAAAAACATACGCGAAGTTATTGAGCTAATTATAGAAGACAAAGGAAATAAAGATTTGCTTAAAGCCTATCGTTCTAAAGAATTAAGTTTATATACAATGTCTTTCTAGTATATATGACTCGCCTGCCTTTATTTTCAGGTAAGGAATTAACAAAAACTCTTAGCAGAATTGGTTACAGGCAAGTTCGTCAGCGCGGTAGTCATATGCGATTGTTTTGCCCAGGTAGAAAATCAGTAACCATACCAGATCATAAAATTATTGGTCATGGTCTGTTAAGAAAAATTTTACGAGACGCCGAATTATCCCCGTCTGAATTTGAGAAGTTATTAAAATAACATGAACCAAAAAGGATTTATAAAAGATGTTGTTATCATCGCACTAGGAATTTTACTACTCGGTGGCGGGTATTTTTATCTCTCTAAAAAACCAGCTTATGCTCCAGCGGAAAATTCAAATGCAAATCAAAAAGTCGCAGACGAAACCGCGAATTGGAAAACTTATAGAAATGAAAAGTATGGGTTTGAGATAAAATATCCGGAATATTATAGCGCAGAAGAAAATCCTGATGGTGTGGCGATTGTTGGTTTTTTTAAAAAGGATGGATATTATGAAGCTTCTGGAATCAAGGCATATTATCAAGATGTTAAATTTAAATCCTTAGCCGAATATGAAAATAACTTAAGGAGTTTATATTTTAATCTTGGTGGAAACAATGTAATTGGTGAAAAATTTTATTCCACCTTTGTGGTAAAAAAACTAGGCGAGGCCATGGTTATTTTGCATCGCAGAAATTTCGAAGGAATGATAGGTAATGTTTATGAAATGTATGTTTGGCTCGGCGATGGTAAAATCCTTATTTTCTATAGTGAAGATGATAATGATATTTTAAATAAAATTTATAACTCTTTTAGGTTGTTTAAATAAATATGAAAATAAAAGAAATAATTTTGGCTTTGGCCATAGTAATAGTGCTCAATTTGTTTTTTAATTACGGGGTTTTTACTTTTTATCCGGAACCTAAGTTTGAAAACTTTTGTTCGGTCGAGTTAACTCAAAAAGTTTATACCGAAAAAGCTTCGTGCGAAGCGGTGGGTGGAAAGTGGTACGAAAGTAATCAAGTTAATTACGATGGGCAGATAGTACCCATGAAGCCTCAACCTCAAACAGGCGAGACGAGTTGGTGCGATTCTACGGCTAAGTGCCGCGAAAGTTATGAATCCGCACGCGATGTTTATAACCGCAATGTATTTATAGCCCTTGTTATTTTAGGCCTTATTTCGCTTGGCCTTGGTTTTTTAGTTATCAGCGCTGCGCCAGTAGCCAATGGCTTTTTGGGTGGAGGACTTCTGTCGCTTATTGTTGGCACTATTCGTTATTGGTCCGATATGAACGATTACTTACGTTTTATTGTTTTGGGTGTTGCGCTCGCAATTCTTATTTGGTTGGGATATAAGAAAATTAGAAGTAATTAGGCAACTAAGTAATTACGTAATTACAAACCCCGTCTTTTGGCGGGGTTTGATTTTATGGTAATATCGTCTAATGCAACAAGATAAAAGACTTGTTTTTGATGTAGAAACTCAAAAGGAACTCGCCGAAGTCGGTGGTTTTAGAAATGTTCATATGTTGGGTATTTCTGTTGTTGGTGTATACACTTATGCCGACAACACCTATAAAGCCTACGAAGAAAAAGATTTACCCGAACTAGAAAAAGTAATGGCGGATGCCAGTTTGATAATTGGTTTTAATACCAAGCATTTCGATAATCAAGTTATACAACCTTATTTTAAAAACTTTACTATAGCCGAAGCGCCTACACTAGATTTAATGGAGAAGTTAGAAGCGGTTTTAGGTTACCGGCCAGGGCTTGGTGCTTTGGCCAGTGCAACACTAGGCGAGCAAAAATCTGGGCATGGCTTAGAAGCTTTGCAATGGTATAAGGAAGGCAAGATCGACCAGATTAAAAAATATTGTTTGCAAGATGTTAAGTTAACCAAAGAAGTTTACGAATATGGTTTAAATCATGGTTCGGTTTTGTTTGAATCGCGCGTAAGCGGTTTGCAAACAGTGGTTGCTAGTTGGTTTAACGATAAAGAAAAAAAAGATATACAGGCAATTTTGGCCGATGCATATAAGAATAAAAAATTAGTAGAAATAGATTATGTTTCTATGAAATCGGAAGATGGCGAAGAAGCTCGCAAGAAAAGAAACATAGAAATTTATTCTATAAACAAAGATACTGTAGAAGCTTATTGCCACACTCGCAAAGACAAAAGATATTTTAAGGTTCATAGAATTTTAGATGCTAGAGTTATAGATGAAGAACATAAAATCCCAAGTTTGTTTTAGTTAGTTTGTTTTGCTATATTCCTAAATATGATAGACAGCAAATTTAATAGCCCATCTAAGGGTGTTATGCCGGTTGCCGATGTTATTCGCGATGTTTACGATTATTTGCACGAAAGCGCTAAGCATAAATACCAAGTTATAGTGGGTACAGATTCTCAAGTTTATATAGACCGCACAGATTTTGTGACGGCTATTGTTGTTCGTCGCGTGGGTGCAGGTGGCCGGTATTTTTGGGCTCGGCAAGAACATAAAAATTTTAAAACATTACGAGAAAGAATTTATACCGAAACTTTAAAATCTTTAAGTGTGGCCGAAGTTGTTTACAAAGAACTTTTTGAATCTTTAAAGAAAGAAAATTTGTTAGATAATTTTAATTTCGAAATCCATGTAGATGTAGGCGAAAATGGTGCTACACGCGAAATGATAAAAGAGGTAGTAGGTATGGTTAGGGGAAATGGCTACGAAGTAAAAACAAAGCCAATGTCTTTCGGGGCTTTTGTGGTTGCGGATAGGCATACATAAATTTTTTCGCTTCGTTCAAAAATTTAAAGTAGTTAGTAATTTGTAATTAGTAATTAGGACAATAAAAGATAATAAAAAATAGAAAAAATTTACCTAAATACTAAATACTCACACTAATTACTTCTTGTTATGTTTGATTTTGAAAAACTTTCCGTTTACTCCAAGTCAAAATTATTGAATAAGAATATCCTTAACTTATTGAGAAACAACAAGTTGATTGATTCTTATATTAGAGATCAATTAAGAAGGGCTTCAATTAGCTCGGTAATAAATATTGCCGAAGGTAGTGGTAAATTTTCTAAAGCAGATAAAAGAAATTTTTATACCATAGCTCGTGGTTCTGTTTATGAATGCGTATCACTTCTTGAACTAATAAAAGACGATGGTCATATAAATGAGGAAGTTTTTAGTAGTTTTTATAAAGATTATACAGAGGTTTCAAAAATGCTTTTGGGACTTATAAATAGTCAAAGAATATAGAAAAACAGCCTGAAAAGGCTGTTTTTTGGTTGGCTAGGTTGTCTCTTGACAAGAACTGTAAATAGTGTATAATTAAGGCATACAGTTAATGCTTGATCTTTAACTTATGAGGAGGTTCATTGTGGACGATGTTCGCAAGGGTCAGATCGCATTTTTGTTTCTGAAACAGCAATTACGCCGAAAGGGAATCCGACTTGCATCTGGCTTCAAGCGTAAGATTGAAAAGGAAGCCGAATACATAGGCATTTCTCTTGAGGAAGCCAAGGAGTTTGCGGAGTCTATCGTGCAAGAGATAGATGATAGGAGTCACATAGACCCGGTTCAGAGGATGGTTTCATTTTACGAAACCGGTAGATAACTAATCTCAACTTAACCTCTTAGGGAGGGAGAAAATGGATACATTAAAAAGCTCGAAGTTCTGGATTGTACTGCTAACAGCTGCGGCTGCTGGTTCCATAATACCCCTAATTACGCCGCTTCTAGTTGGCGGCACGATAATGCTGGTTTCTATCCTGGTTATCGCGTTTTATGTGCGAGAAGAGTCGGGGCGGCCGTATCTGTCTCCGCTGTTCACAAAGATGGGCCTTTTTATGGGATACGACGGCGGAAGTGCCGAGTACCCAGAAAAACCTGGTCCCATCTTTAGGGGAATCGGGATCGGGTCCATCGTCTCGTTGGTGGTGGTATTCGTAGTAGGATACTACCAGCTGTTCTAGATTAAAATCATAAGAGCATGACGCTCTTATAAATTTTATGGAATGGATTCCTAATTTTCTCATACACGCGGGGAGTCGTTGTATGGAAAAGGAAGTAGTGGATCTGACCCAACCTGGTTTCTTTCGCGAGTTGGACATCCAGGCCGCAATGGTGATTCTCGGAACAACCGAAGTAAGGGACGATAGTCCCTTCGCCCTAGTTCAGGGAGAGTCCTTAATGCTCTCCCCCAGAGCTCGGTGAAACAGCTATCTGCAGTACCTTGGTCCGGAGTGGAAACACTCCGGCCTTTTTATTTTCCCCAGATTCTTTGATTTATTTAGTGTGTGTTGCTAACATGCAAAAAAGTTCTTTAAAGGAGGTTATAAATGAACTACTACATAGAAACATTGTCGCTTTCATGTTTTCTTATGTCTGCGACTAATTCGTTAATATTCCTTTTTTTTCAGTTTAGTATTCTTAGTCTAGAAGAAAGAATACAAAAAGAATATGGAGGATTCGTCGATCTCAATACTGGCAAAGGTTACATATTTAATTTATACCGAGACAAGATATTAAAAAGAAATGTTCTTATATGTATGGCAGTAATACCTTTTCTTGTCTCTATTTTTGGAATATTGATATTAAAAAAATAATTTTCTTCTTAGCCCTCCCAAAGCGGAGGGTTTTTTATTCCCCGTAGTAGAATTTCCGAAAGATGCTTTTAGCATCAAAAAGATAAGTCGGAAATTCACTAGCGAGGCTTAGCTGTTGTTGTTTAAGCTATAATTACTCAATGGATAAAATATTGGGTATAGACGAAGCTGGTAGAGGTTGTGTAATCGGCCCTTTATTTTTGGGTGGGTTTTTAATTTCCGAAGAAGACTATTTAATAGATAAGCTTAACGATCTTGGAGTTACAGATTCAAAACTGCTTGTAGCTAAAAAACGCGAAAGTATTGTTGGGGAAATTAAAAAAATAGCGCATGGTTATAAAGTTATAAAAATTAGCCCAACCGATATAGATAAATATTCTATAAACAATTTAGAAATTAAACATTCAGCTAATTTAATTAATCATTTTTTACCTCACCGAACATATTTGGACGCACCAGTTTCTGGGGGTGGTATTAAAAAATATTGTGCTTCTATTGGCTCGTTTTGTTTAAACAAAGATCACAAAATTATAGGCGCTAATAAAATGGATAGTCATAACGTTGCAGTAGCTGCGGCATCTATTTTAGCTAAGTCGGAACGTGAAAAACATGTTAAAATTTTAAAAAAGACATACGGAGATTTTGGTTCTGGTTATCCATCAGACGAATCAACAATAAATTGGCTAAAATGGTGGAAGGCTAAAAAAGGCGAATGGCCTATAATTGTTCGTAAAAAATGGCAGACTCTAAATAATATTTAAAATGAAATTATATTTTTACGGTGGCGCAGGCGTAGTTACTGGTGCAAATTACTTATTAGAATGTGATGGTACCAGAATTTTAATTGATTGTGGTTTGCAACAGGGTGGGCGGATGGCCGAAAAAGAAAACTACGAAAAATTTGCCTATGATCCTTCAACCATAGATGTTGTTTTTATAACGCACGCACATTTGGATCATGTGGGACGTGTTCCTAAACTTTATAAAGAGGGTTTTAGGGGAAAAATTTTTGCTACGCACGCAACGTTGGATTTAGCTCGTGTTAATTTAGATGATTCTTTACATTTACTAGAAAGAGAAGCCGAAGAAACTGGTTTAGAGCCTTTATTTAACGAAAATGATTTAATTGAGTCCTGGAAGCTAACGCACGGCAAACCATATGGAGAGGAAGTTAAGATAAATAACAATGTTAGGGTTTTTTTTAGAGACGCCGGGCATATTTTAGGTTCATCCATTATAGAATTTTATCTTTCGGAGGGCGATAAAAAAATTAAAATTGTTTTCTCGGGCGATTTAGGAAATTCCCCAACACCGCTTTTAAAAAATACAGAAGTTATAACAGAAGCCGATTATGTTTTAGTGGAGTCGGCTTATGGCGATAGAATTCACGAAGATCGTTCACAAAGAAAAGAAAAATTAAAACTAGTCATTGAATCTGTTGTTAAAAATGGTGGAACTCTAATGATTCCAGCTTTTGCTTTAGAAAGAACTCAAGAATTACTTTTCGAACTAAATAATCTTGTGGAATCTGGTAGGTTAAAAAGAATTCCGGTTTTTCTAGATAGCCCGCTTGCTATAAAAGCCACAGCAGTTTATCAAAAATATTTGGATTACTTTAATAAGGATGCAAATTTTTTAATAAAATCTGGAGATGATCTTTTTAATTTTCCAGGCTTACAATTTTCTTTAACCACCGAATCTTCTAAGGCCATAAACGAAGTTCTGCCGCCTAAAATTATAATTGCGGGTTCGGGCATGTCGGAAGGCGGGCGAATACTTCATCATGAGCGCCGTTATTTATCTGATCCAAAATCTATTCTTTTAATGATCGGTTACCAAACTGCGGGTACATTAGGACGCAGGCTTTTGGATGGTGCGCAAGAAATAAAAATGTTTGGCGAGGTTGTTCCGGTTCGAGCCGAGGTTAAAGCTATTGGTGGTTATTCGGCTCACGCCGATCAAACCGGCCTTTTAAAATGGGTAGGGCAAATTAAAGGTGCTAAAAAAGTTTTTGTGGTTCAAGGCGAAGTAGGGCCAGCGACGACACTAGCAGGTAAAATTAAAAATGATCTAGGTATAGAAGCGGTGGTCCCGCAGGCAGATCAAATAGTTGAATTATAAAAACTCTAAATTATGTAAATTAAATATATGGAACAAATATTTTCAAAAAAATGGTTTTATACTGGTTTGATTATTGCAATTCTTAACCCAATTTTTTCGGGTTTAATTTTGGGTGCAATGTATTTAACCGAACCGGGTTTAAAGAAGTACGGACGTATTATTTTACCAATAGCTGTTGTTTGGGGTGCGTTGGCTTTTTGGTTGTCTACTAAATATTTGCCAGTAAGCGTTATATAAAATACTGTGCTAAAAAGTTTAAGTAATTTTACCCTAGCTGTTTCTACTCTTGTTGGGACAATAATAGGAGTGGGAATGTTTAGTTTGCCTTACGCCGCTGCAATTTCTGGAATTATTCCAGTTATTTTTTATTTGGTTGTTTTAGGTATTTTAGTAACATTACTCCATTTAATGTATGGGGAAATTGTGCTTAGAACTTCTACTAAGCACAGATTGGCGGGCTATGCCGAAGTTTATTTTGGATCATGGGGTAAAATAATTGGCAGTTTTATTTTCTTTGTAAATTTATACTTAGCTCTTTTGGTTTACCTTGTTGTTGGCGGTGAATTTTTAAGAATTATTTTTTCTGGTTTTTTAAATTTTTCTTCGCAAGTGGGTTCTATTATTTTAGCTATTATTGGTTTTTCAGTTGTTTTTAAAGGTATAAAATTAGCCGGCTGGGTCGATTTTTTTATGGTGGCAGCCATAGTGTTATTAATTTTTAGCTTTGTTTTTTATGCTTTTGATTTAGCCGATACAGATAATTTAATTAAATTTTCTTCGGTGGATTCAATCTTTTTTCCATACGGCATAATCCTTTTTGCTTTAGCCGGTGGGTCGGCCATACCAGAAATACGTTCTTTTTTTAAAACAAGTACAAAAAATTATTACAAAGCCATAATTTTGGGAACAATTATTCCAGTTTTTGTTTATATTGTTTTTACTTTGGCCGTTGTGAGTATTAGTGGTGTTTCTACCTCAAGAGAGGCAATAGCTGGATTGAGTGATTTTTTGGGTAGTGGTTTTATAAAATACGGAGCCGTTGTTGGTTTTCTGGCCGTAATAACTTCTTTTTTTATTATAGGTTTAAATTTAAAAAATTCATTTCAATTAGATTTTAAACTTTCTGTTTTAGTGAGCTTTGTTTTAACGGTGGGTGTTCCTATGTATTTATTTTTCTCTGGTTTTTCCGATTTTATTAAGCTGATCTCTTTGGCAGGCGGTGTTATGGGTGGGTTAGAGGCGTTACTTATTATTTTTCTTTGGCTAAAGGCCAGAAAAAAAGGCACGCAAATTCCAGAATATTCTTTATCTTTAAAAACAGGCTTAGTTTTTCTTTTGGCGATAATGTTTTTACTGGGAATTGTATACGAAGTTATTTATACTATTTAAGATGTCGAAACTGGCCAAATTAGAAGAGCTTAAAAAAGAACTAGAAAATAACAAAGCCTTACCTTTGCGTAAATCAAACTTGGTTTTTGGTGAAGGTGATATAAATTGCAAAGTCATGTTTATTGGTGAAGCGCCGGGCGCTAAAGAAGACGAACTCAAGCGACCTTTTGTAGGTAGATCGGGTGAACTTTTAAATAATTTAATAAACGGTATTGGCTGGAAGAGGGAAGATGTTTATATAACAAATATTGTTAAAAGGCGCCCACCAGAAAACCGCGATCCATTGCCTAATGAAATAGATTCGTACCGACCATATTTAGCTAAACAAATAGAAATAATTAACCCCGTACTTATAGTTACATTGGGTAGGTTTTCTATGAATTATTTTTTACCCACAGCTAAAATTAGTCGAGACCAAGGCAAGACTTCTAAGTTTGGTAATAGGTTCATTGTTCCTGTTTTTCACCCTGCGGCAGCCTTAAGATCGACTAGGAATATGGAGGCGTTAAAGGTAGCTTTTAAGAAGATACCAAGAGCCCTTAAGAAGTGCGAAAGCTAATTTAAAAAGGTCTGTGGAAAAATAGTGTTTTTGTATCAAAATATACCCCCTTTTAAGCCTATTTCTGGGGTTGGTTTCAAGCTTGACTTTACGAACCCAAAAAGCGTATAATTGACGAACAATCTGCTTTTAATGTATAAAAAACCACAACTTAGGTTTTTTCTTGTTTTAACAGCTTTTCTAGCTGTTTTTCTGGTTTCCTCGAATATGGTCTTGGCTGCTTCTAAAAATGCTAATTTAGAGAGTGGCCGATATTTAATTTCAACCAAAAGTTACTTTATAAAGTCTCTATTTGGTGTTCAGCATGAATTTGATTATGGCTTTACCGCCGATTTAACTACTGGTGAGGTTTGGACACTAGAGAAAATATTTAAAGTTAATGTTTCTCCTGTGCCTTTGTATAAGATTAATGGAGTAGGTGTTGTTGAAACTGTTTCGGCTAATGTTGTTGGAGTTGTTTCTGAAACAGTTGCTTCTTTGCAAAAAGATACTCAAAAGATAAAAGATAGAAATATTTTACCTGCAAACCCAATTTCTTGGGGGGTTGTTTCTGTATATGGCGATGATTCTATAATCTCTACATCTGGAGGTAAGAATGTTAACGTGGCTGTTTTAGACACTGGTGTTAATGCTGCTCATTCAGATTTAGTAGATAATATAAAAGACTGTAAAGATTTTACACGTGGTCCTATAGCCCGCTCTACTTGTGAAGATAAAAATGGTCACGGCACTCATGTTGCCGGAATAATTTCAGGTAACGGAGGTTTTGATGCGAAGGGTATTTGGGGTGTGGCCAGTGAAGCTAACTTATTGGTTTACAAAGTTTGTAGGAATGATGGAACATGTTGGGCTGACGATGTGGCCACTGCTTTAGATTATGCCGCTGGTGCAGGCAAAGCCGATATAGCCTTTATTGGTTTAGGAGGAAATAACGAAGCTTCTATTTTAAAAAATTCGATTGATTCTGCTTTTGCTAAAAATGTTTTAATTATTACTGGCGCTGGCAATGATGGCCCGGATAAGGCTTCTATAGATTGGCCATCTGCATATAAAAATACTGTTTCTGTGGGAGCACTAGCCGAAGATAAAACCGTAGCTACGTGGTCTAGTAGAGGGGTAAATGATGGCGACTTTATTAAAGAAGAAAGAGAAATTATTTTTATTGCTCCAGGTGTAAACGTAGAATCAACTTGGGCTGATGGTGGTTATAGGTTCCTTTCCGGAACTTCTATGTCTGCAGCTTTTGTTTCTGGTGTTGCTGCTAAAACCTGGAATGGTTCGGCTACAAGCACATTGGTTAATTTAGAAAAATTAAGCCAGGATGTTGGTTTAGTAGGCGATGACAATGCTACAGGATTTGGAATTATAGTATTACCGAAAGCCAAAGTAGAAGTTTCTACGTCTTCGTTATTGCCTTAATAAATTAAATAAATTAGACGCATAACTTATCCCGACTATTAAGCGGGATTTTTTGTTATACTGTAAGGACATAGTATAAGAACTAAAATGAAGTGATTATTTCTTATATATCAAATCTTACCCCGACCTTACGTTGGGGTGCTCAATATTTATAATTACTCACTTCGTTCATAAATAAAATTGGCATGTTTACAGGTGTAAATCGTATTATAAAAGTTATTGTTGCAGCAGATTTTTTTTATAATTCTGCTTTTGCTTCTTTTGGTCCGGTGTTTGCAATTTTTTTAACAAATCAAATACAAGGTGGTTCAGCTAAAGTTGCTGGTTTTGCCGCCTCAATTTACTGGATAGTTAAATCTATTTTTCAATTGCCAATTGCACGCTTTTTAGATAAAACCGACGGCGAACGCGATGATTTTTGGGCACTATTTTTGGGTTATTTTTTAAGCTCACTTATTCCTATTGCTTATATTTTTGTTACAAAGCCAGTACATTTATACATTGTGCAGGGTTTTTATGGTTTTATAATGGCGTGGGCGGTACCAGCTTGGTATTCCATTTTTACACGCCACGTAGATAAATGGAGAATAAGTTTTGAATGGAGTTTGGATAGTGTTTTTTCGGTCGGCCTCGCCGCTTCTGTAGCAACGGCGGTTGGTGGTTACGTTGCCGATAAATATGGTTTTGTTACACTGTTTCTTTCGGCAAGCGCAATATCTCTTTTGTCGGCATTTTTATTACTGGGTTTACTTAGCCATCTTGATCCTAAAAAACGATACCAAGATAGAACCATACCCGAACGTCACAGAAAGATAGTACAGTAGACTTACTTTTATATATTTGGTAGTTTCTTGATAAGACTATTTAAACGTTCTTTAAAAAAGGAGGGTGTTTATGTGTTCAGAAAAGGATAAGTCTAAAGATATTCCTACAGCAGGAGACTCAAAGGAAGTTCTTGGCTCTAAAATAGAATTGGATCCTGAAGTCTTGGATTATTTTCATAACCTTCTTTTGTGGGAGGAGTATGCCCAAAAAAGAAATTATATTTTAATAGGGAGTAGGCCTAAATGCACAAGTTAAAATTTCCTGGTACTTGGAAGTTAGTAACCAGAGATGGTTGGGTGCCGGAAGTATTGAATTACGATAGGTTTGTTCAACGGGAAGTTTCTTCTGAATGCGAGGCGCCAAGACTTATTTCTCCGTCCGGAAGTTTTTGGCAGGGTAAAGAAAAAATAGTCAGAATTGTTAATGCGATTAGAAAACAAAAAAAGGAGAAAGGGTAAGATATGGGATTTATAAAAAGTATCGGGGTTGTGGTACTTGTGTCGCTTGCCCTGGTCCTTTGTTTGGGTCTGAGTTTAGTCTTTCTTTTTACTCTTTTGTGTATTTGTATTGGTTGCGGGTTGGTGGATAGGTATGCTCTAAGTTGGATTCGTCCTCTCATAAAAAACGGAGGTTTTACATGAAAGACCTTTTAAAGATCAAGGATAAGGGGAAAACATTATTGCGGAAGAACAGAATTTGGTTATATCCATCTATGTTTGTTGCTGGATGTACATGTATTATGTTGGCGGCAGTTGGCTGGAAAATATGTTTTGTATTATCTTTTTTCTTGATCCCGCCTTTTCCGTGTAGTGTGGCAAACCATGCTTCCTAAAAAACTGGTCCCGACGTAAAATCCGTCGGGCTTTTTTATTTGCACTGAAAGTTGCTAGTATATAAACAATGATAAACCAAGAGATAACCAAAATATTCAAGGAAATTTCCATATTGTTTGCTATGCAAGAGGTGGCTTTTAAACCACAGGCTTTTGAACGCGCGGCGGTAAATATAGAAAACTTAGGCGAAGATTTAAAAGACATATACAAAAGAGGTGGTACCAAAGCTCTAGAAGAAATTCAGGGTGTGGGTAAAAGCATGTCGGAAATGATAGAAGAATATATTAAAACAAAAAAAATTAAAGAGCACTTAGCTTTAAAGAAAAAAATTCCGGTAGATGTAGAGGGTTTAACCAGTGTGGAAGGAGTTGGCCCTAAAGGTGTTTATAAACTATATAAAAAATTAGGCATTAAAAATTTAGCTCAGTTAGAAAAGGCGGCTAAGGCGGGTTTAATTAAAAATTTAGAAGGTTTTGGTGAAAAATCGGAAGAGAAAATTTTAAAAGGTTTAGAGTTTGTTAAAAAACATAGTGGGCGCTATGTTTTGGGTTTTGTTTTACCCGAAATTAGAGAAATTGTTTCTCGTTTAGAAAAAAGCAAATATGCCGATAAAGTTTTATTATGTGGTTCGACGCGTCGAATGCAAGAAACTATAGGCGATGTAGATATTTTAATAACTTCTAAAAACCCCAGAGAAGTTATGGATATGTTTATAAAAATGCCCGAAGTTGGAAGGGTAGTAGCTAAAGGTGAAACTAAAAGTGTTATTAAACTAAATAATGGTTTGGAAATAGATTTACGTGTGGTGGCACCGGAAAGTTTTGGTGCGGCGGCGCAATATTTTACGGGAGATAAAAACCACAACGTAGAATTAAGAAAAATCGCGATAGAAAAAGGCTATAAGTTAAACGAATACGGCTTGTATAAGGGTGAGAAATTAATAGCAGGAAAAACAGAAGAAGAAATATATAACAAATTAGGTTTAGAATACATTGAACCCGAACTTAGGAACTTAAACAGGGAGGTTGAGGCCGCTGGTAAAAATAAACTTCCTAAGCTAATTAATTACGCTGATTTAAAAGGCGATTTACAGATTCAAACAACTTGGACAGATGGCGAAAACTCTATAGAAGAAATGGCTGAAGCTGCTATGAAAATGGGTTTGGAATATATTTTAATTACCGACCATACAAAATCTTTGGCGATGACGGGTGGATCGGATGAAAAGAAACTAGAAAAGCAGATGGCGGAGATAGAAAAAATAAATAAAAAGTTTCAAGCTTCAGGTTACAAGTTTCGTGTTTTAAAGGGTGCAGAAGTAAATATTTTAAAAGATGGTTCGTTAGATATAGACGATAAAACTTTAGCTAAATTGGATGTAGTGGGTGTGGCGGTGCATTCTTTATTTAATTTAACTAAAGCCGAACAAACAAAAAGAATAATTAAGGCGATGGAAAACCCTAATGTAGATATTCTTTTTCACCCCACTGGCAGGATTATTAATAAACGACCAGCTTACGAAATAGATATTGAAGAAATTATAAAAGCCGCCAAAAGAACTGGCACAGTTTTAGAAATAGATGCTTTTGCCGATAGGTTAGATTTAAAAGATGAACATGTAAGAATGGCTCTAGAGGCAGGAGTAAAATTATCTATAGATTCTGATGCACATCATACCGACCACTTTAAATATTTAGAACTTGGTATTGCGCAGGCACGCAGAGCATGGGCGACTAAGGCGGATATTATAAACGCTTGGTCGGTAGAAAAAATGTTAGGTTTTTTAAAAAATAAATAGTTAATGTTTTTTGTTTGCTACTTCACTCCTGCAAGGAGGGGCACTTACATCCTCCCTCTTTATAAATAAAACGAACCTCCTTGAAATCGTTCAGCAGCAAACAAGGGTAAAATAAGAAATGATATTTAGAGAAAAAGTTTACGAATTTACTAAAAAAATTCCAAAAGGAAAAGTAGCAACATATAAAAAAGTTGCTATAGCTATTGGCTCGCCCAAAGCAGCGAGAGGAGTGGCTATGGTGTTATCTAAAAACTTTGATCCTAAAATTCCATGCCATCGTGTAGTCAGATCAGACGGCAATTTAGGCGGCTATAACCGTGGAGGTATTGCTATAAAAGCAAAACTCCTTCAGAGAGAAGGAGTTTTGATGGATGGTTTAAAAGTTATTCCTAAAAGCTTTATTTAACTTTTTCTACAATCTTAGCAAATACTTCTGGATTGTTTTCGGCGAGGTCGGCTAATATTTTTCTATCTAGCTCAACATTGGCTTTCTTTAAAGCGTTTATAAAACGGCTGTAAGAAATACCATTTTGTTTAGCGGCAGCGCCAACTTTAACTTGCCATAAAGTTCTAAAGTCACCTTTTTTCTTTTTGCGATCATGATAGGCTTTAGACCAAGCGTGCAACAAAGCTTCTTTAGCAGCTCGGTAATGTGTATTACGAGACCACTTAAAGCCTTTGGTATATTTTAATAAATTCTTTCTGCGTTTAGACGCAATTGTTCCTCTTTTTACACGTGCCATATTTTTTTAACTTAATCTTGCAAAAGGCATTTTTTCCATAATGTTTTTAACTTCTGGTTTTGCCATTGCTGAACCTTTGCTTATACTCCTTTTTCTATTGCTAGATTTCTTAGCTCTAAAATGATTTTGGTTTGGAGTTCTATGCATAAGCTTTCCGTTTTTAGTTCTACGGAATCTTTTTGCCATCGATTTGTTTGTTTTTGCACCCATATTATTTATGTATTGTTATAGACCATCCAGAAGGTGAGCTTGCTGGCGTGCCATCTGTTTTATGCTGTTCGGTAACCATTTTTTCGAAGGCTACTAATTTTGTTCTGGCGAGATCTCTAAAGGCCTTTTCTCTGCCTTTTAAGAATATTTCTAACTTAACTTGGTCGCCCTTTTTTAAGAATTTATCGGCCAAACCGGCTTTTACCTCGGTATCGTGAACAGATGTTTTAAGCCCTATACGTACCGTTTTAAGCTCCTGCCGTTTGTTTGCAGCTTTCATCTTCTGTTCTGCTTTCCTTTGGCGGTACTCAAATTTACCATAATCTATGATTTTGGCAACTGGTGGGGTAGCGGTAGGGTTAACCTCCGCCAAATCCATACCTTTTTCTTTGGCTATTTTTAAGGCTTCTTGCAAGCTTAAAACACCCAAGCTTTTGCCGGTTTCATCTATAACTACTAATTTTTCGGAACGTATTTGGTTATTTATTTTCAAACTTTTGTTTTATCTATTTTATTTGAGGAGCGAAGTGGTGGAGATGGCGGGAATTGAACCCGCGTGCAAAAAATTTCTCGATTGAACTGCTACGAAGCCTAACCATTCTTGGTTTAAGTTTAACCCTTAAAGAATGGTGAAAAAAGTTAAACTTTCGGCGATTGTCTTAAGTCTAAAGTTCGCCTTCATTAGACAGCAGCCCAAAAGGTTAACACCGCACACTGTCTTCTTGGGCAAAAACAGGGCGATGGCCGATAGATTTTAAGCTACGGCAAACGCTGGTTTAGCGTTAAATAAGTTTGCACTTACTATTTGTAACCAGTTTTATGAGTTTGTGGTATACCTCAGCTTCGAATTCTTATCGATACGTTCCTTGACGATTCAAGTCATCCCCTTAAAAGTAAAATTCTAAACTATAAAAATATTAAAGATCTAATACTTTAGTTCTCTGGCGATATCTCTTTCGGCGATGCGTTTTTTTAAAACTTCTCGTTTATCGCCCTTGCTTTTACCTTTAGCTAAACCAATTTCTAGTTTGATTTGACCGTGCTTATTATAGACTTTTAATGGCACAATAGTCAATCCTTTTTCTTTGGTTTTTCCTTGTAAATATTGAAGTTCTTTTTTATTAAGTAAAAGTTTTCGCCTGCGTTCGGGGTCATAACCCTTTTGCATGTTTTTAGGTTGGTAGGGGGCGATCATAGCTTTCACTAACCAAGCTTCTTCATCTTCTACAACTATGTATGCGCCCTGTAAACTATAGTGGCTATTCCTTATAGACTTAACTTCACCGCCAAGCAAAACCAAACCCGCCTCGAATGTCTCGAGGATTTCATAATTAAAAAATGCTTTTTTGTTTGTTTTTGCTTCCATTAACAATAAGTTTAATACAAATATCTATTATTGACAAGAGTTATTGTAGTATTATATAATAATTAATACGTAGATTGTTCATTTTAAACTCATAGAGAAGGAGATTCGGTCATGCTTATAAAAAGTCATGAATACTTGGACTTGCCCAGAAACAAAGTAAAGTGTTACAAGCATATTACTTTGCCGAAAGGTACAGAAGTTCTTGTTCAGGTTAAGTGGAATGTCAAAAATAACTATTTAGTGTTAGGTATTTTGTTGCATAGAGAAACGAAAAGTGGAAACCTCAGAGAATGCGAAGTTGATTTCTTGGTAACCTTCCCTTTAAGGGATATTCCCAGCGGAGGCCCTGATTTTTCAGCTCTTGCTGTGGTTGGTTGTGGTATCTGGGAAGCTGTAGATGTAAGCTTGCAGCACCTTGTAACCAAGATCACAAAAAAGCTGAAGATCTTCTTCGAAAGTCCTACTGCAGTATTTGGCGGGACATTCCCCAATGAGCCCGTAACGTTTTCTTTGGAGATTGGGGGAGAAGTTCTTGAGAGCAAGAGTACCATCGAGAAACTCAAGGGTTTCCTCGTCTTCGAATAACAGGTTAATTTTGTACAAACAAAGCCCAGCGCTAAGCTGGGTTTTTTCTTTACTATAATTAAAATTTACGCTAATTTTAGAACATCATGAGACAAGTAAATCTACCTCAAGAAGAAGAAAAAGTTTTAAAACATTGGCACGATAACCAGATTTTTGAAAAAACATTAGAAGCCACTAAAGATGGTAAGCCTTTTGTATTTTACGAAGGCCCGCCTACGGCTAACGGCAAGCCAGGTATTCATCATATCGTGGCGCGTTCGTTTAAAGATATTATTTGCCGTTTTCAAACCATGAAAGGACGGTTTGTTCAACGTCGCGCAGGTTGGGATACTCATGGTTTACCGGTAGAAATAGAAGTAGAGAAAAAACTTGGGTTAAAAAACAAACGCGATGTAGAAAAATACGGCATTGCTAAATTCAACAAAGATTGCCAAGAATCTGTTTGGCAATATAAAGACGAATGGGAAAAAATGACACGCCGCATGGGTTACTGGTTAGACTTAAAAAATCCATACATAACCTACGAACCTCAATACATAGAAAATGTTTGGAATATTTTAAAAAGAATTTACGATAAAAAACTTTTAGTTAAAGATTATAAAATCGTTCCGTTTTGTGTGCGTTGCGGTACGCCGATTTCTAGCCACGAAGTGGCGCAAGGTTACGAAACAGTTACAGATAGATCGGTAACTATAAAATTTAAAGTTAAAGAACTAGAAAATACATACTTATTAGCGTGGACTACCACGCCATGGACTTTACCAGGTAATGTTGCTTTGGCAGTAGGGCCAAAAGTTGTTTATGTAGAGGCCGAAGTTAACGGTGAGAAATATATTTTAGCCAAAGACTTGGCCGAGAAAGTTTTAGCAGGACACGAATATAAAATAAATAAAGAATTAAAAGCGGGTGATCTTACCAAACTTTCTTACGAGGCTTTATTTGCAGTTAAAGAATTAGAAAGTGAAAATTCTTACAAAGTTTACGAAGCCGATTTTGTAACCACAGAAGACGGCACGGGGATTGTGCATACCGCAGTAATGTATGGCGCCGACGATTTTGAACTTGGTACCAAATTAAATTTGCCAAAATTCCACACGGTTAATCGCGAAGGAGTTTTTATAAAATCTGTTCCAGTGGTAGGCGGTCTTGCTATTGTTAGCGAAAACAAAAAAGACCCTATAACCGAAAAAACAATTTTGTTTTATTTAAAAACAAAAAATTTGTTATTTAGCGAAGCTAGCTACAAACACGAATATCCATTCTGTTGGCGTTGTAAATCGCCGTTACTATATTACGCACAAGAAAGTTGGTTTATAAAAATGTCGGCGTTACGTGGCGATTTAATTAAAAATAACGAAAAAGTTAATTGGGTACCCGAACACATTAAAGAAGGTAGGTTTGGCGAATGGTTACGCGAAGTTAAGGACTGGGCCATAAGCCGTGAAAGGTATTGGGGTACGCCACTGCCAATTTGGGAATGCACCAAATGCGAACACAAAACCGTAATCGGTTCTTTAGAAGAACTTAACCAACACCGCCCAGATACCCCAGCTACTTTGGTTTTAATGCGTCACGGCGAGGCAGAATCTAATGTAAAAAATTTGTGTAGTTGTTACCCAGAAAAGTTTTTAAACCCTTTAACCGAAAAAGGTAGGAAGCAGGCAGAAGAATCCGCTAAGAAAATTAAAAAACAATTAGATAAAGAAAAGGTGGTAGCAATTTATGCTTCCGATTTATTACGCACTCGCGAAACTGCGCAAATTTTAGCCGACGAATTAAAAATAAAAGAAGTTATTTTCGACGAACGTTTACGCGAACTTAATACTGGCGAATTTAACGGCGGGCCGGCGATTGAATATAAAAACTATTTTAATTCCTATAAAGAAAGGTTTATGCGCCGCCCACCAGAAGGCGAATCGTGGCTAGATGTATCTAAAAGAGTTCGTGAATTTATGGTGGAAGTTTCCAAAAAACATGCGGGTAAAAAAATTGCAGTGGTAAGCCATATGGATCCCCTATTTTTGCTTTTGTTATCTAACGGAATTTATGGTGAAGACGAAGCGCTTTTATATAGAAACGTAATTAAGAACACTAAGTTAGCATTGGATCCTGCCGAATTTGCTTTTGTAGAAACAAATAACTGGCCACGCGACGAAGAAGGGAATTTAAACCTGCATCGCCCGTACGCAGACAATGTGTTCCTCAAGTGTTCTATGTGTTCCTCAAAGATGGAACGTATAAAAGACTTAGCCGATGTTTGGTTTGATTCGGGCGCGATGCCGTGGGCCCAACATGGATCTCAAATCTCAAAACTTAAATCTCAAAACTTGGGTAAGGACAAATTTCCAGCAGATTACATTTGCGAAGCTATCGACCAAACCCGTGGTTGGTTCTACACCTTAATGGCGGTTAGCACAGCCTTGGGCGAAGGCGCGCCATACAAAAATGTAATTAGTTTAAACCATGTATTAGATGAAAAAGGCGAAAAGATGTCTAAATCGAAGGGGAATATTGTAGACCCATGGATGGTAGGCGAGAAAGTTGGTTTCGACATGATGCGTTGGTACTTTTACACTGTAAACGCGCCGGGCGATAATAAACTTTTTAGTATGCGCGATATAGAAAGTAAAAAGCGCAGGTTTGCCGATACTCTAATTAATTCGTTTTTGTTTTTAGAAACATATTTTGTTGTGCCTCCAAAATCTTTGGCGGCTAAAACAGATATTCTAGATAAATGGGTTTTAATGCGTTTAGAAAAATTGGAATTTGATGTAAATAAATTTTTAGATTCGTACGATATAACTTCCGCTTCGCGTGCCATAGAAGAATTTATAGACGAACTTTCTAATTGGTATATTCGCCGTAGCCGCCGCAAATTTCAAAAACAAAATATAGATGCCGAAAAATTATCGGCTCAAAATACTTTAACCGAAGTTTTAAAACGCACCGCAATTATAATGGCGCCATTCGCACCGTTTATATCGGAATGGTTACACCAAAGCTTAAAAGATCTAACTCAAGTTGCTGGATACAGAGAATCTGTTCACTTAGAGCCTTGGCCAAATACAAAAGCAGTTAAAGCTTCCGATGTTATGAAAGCTATGGAAAGAGCTCGCGAAATTGTGGCATTGGGCCTTGCTGAACGCGCTCAAGCAGGTTTGCGCGTACGCCAGCCACTTAATGCGTTGTATGTTTCGCCAGCCGATTACAATTTAATTGGTGATGTTTTATACATTGTGGCCGAAGAACTTAATGTTAAAAAAGTTTTAAGCGATAGAAAAATAGAAAAAAATAGTGTTAGTTTGGATACTGTGCTTACGGCGGAACTTAAAGAAGAAGGTATGGTGCGCGAGATGATTAGGAATATTAACGAAATGAGAAAAGAAGCGAAGTTAACACCCGAAGATAAAATAATTTTGTATTACGAACTAAACCAAAACACTGGTTTTAAAGAATTATTAGCCCGTTGGGAGGATGTAATTAAACAAGAAACTCGTTCTACCCAAATTCACTTTGGCATAACCGAAACCGAAAGTTTCTTGGTTCACAAAGTTTGGAATTACGAAGGTTTTGAGATTGGAGTAGGAATCAAAAGGGTTTAAAAATGTAAATGATCACTGATTTTTTTTCGAAGCTTAGTGAATATGCGCAAAGAGTTAGAATGACCGTTTCGATAATCGGATTGAGTTTTGCCACTGTTGCGTTTATATATGGAAAAGATTTATTAAGAGGTCTGATCGGCGTCATTGTTTTATTGTTCGTATTGATTGTTTTTATATATACGCATGATTTTAAAAAACGCAGAAAATAAAAATGTCTCGTCTTTCGACTGTTGTTGTGGAGTGTAAGTGCGGAAAGGATATTTTTAAATATCAAAAAGCCGGCACTGGCCGATTGATTAAATGTTTTCTTGGCAGAATTTTAGAAGACTATATTTCTTTGCCAAAACACTTGCCCACTGGAGCAAGTGTTTTGTGTTCTAAGTGTGGCGAGAGGATAGGCACCATACAATTAATTCACGGCGCACCCGCAGTAAAATTAAACCAAGGTCAAATTCAACCCGTAAGGATTGGTTGATTTAACTTGACTTTATTTATACTTTGTTTTAGTATCTTTACAAGTTCTCTAAAATAAAATGAGTAAAAACAAAGGAGGGTTAGTATGGAATTTTACACACCTTTAATGGTTGGTAGGGTTATCTTTACTGTAGTCTCAATAGGCTTGTTTCCTCTTCAGATTATTGCGTTTAAAAGAACTAGCTACACGGCATGGATGTGCGCGAACTGCTTGTTGTTTTGGGCAGTAGGAAAAGCCCTTTCCTCTTGGATTATCGGTCCATGGTATATTCGTTGGTACATGGCTGATGTATTCTTTGTTCCGGGCTTTGCTTTTGGTATAGCAACCATGTTTGATGGACCGTTTTTTATCAAGAACCCATTAAGAAAAATATTACTTAAGTCCATTTTTCTTTCTTGGGTTGCCGCTATCATGGTGGAGATGTTTCAGCTTTCTTTGGGTGATATGGCAAACGCAAAGGGTAAAGCATCAAATTATGGTGGAGATATAAACGATCTAATGATTTTTACTATAGTGTTTCTTGTATGTGAAATCCCTCTTTTGTTCAGCAAAAGAGAAGTTCTTCCATAGGTAGATTTAACCCAGCAGGTGGTACTGCTGGGTTTTTTAATGTTTTGAAAGTAAAATTAGATCAAGATTAAATGAGCGATATTAAATACACTCTAAAATTAAGTAAAAAATCTAGAAGATTACGGCTCGCTATTTATTGCGATGGCGCGGTGGTGTTAACCGCGCCGCATTCGGCGAGCCAGAATTTTATAAACCAATTTGTTACTAAAAATACAGAATGGATTTTAAAAAAGCTGGAAGGCTTTAAGCCTTTTACTCCAAGAATTTTACTAGGCAGAAAAGATTTTAAAAAATATAAAGCCGAAGCTTTGGCGCTGGCTCAAAACCGAGTTAGTTATTTTAACCAATTTTATGGTTTTAAATTTAATAAAATAAATATAAGAAACCAAAAAACTCGTTGGGGCAGTTGTTCTAAAAAGGGGAACTTAAATTTTAATTACAAAATTGCTTTGTTATCGCCAGAACAAGCAGATTATATTATTGTTCACGAACTTTGCCACTTGGGCGAATTTAACCACTCGCGTAATTTTTGGAATTTGGTAGCTAAAACAGTTCCTAATTATTTGGCTATAAGAAAAAGTCTAAAAAAAGGAATGGCAACTTAAATTATGGTAAAATAAATTTATGATGGATCGGATCAAAAAAACTCAATCGGAGATTAGGCAAGAACTTAGAGAAAAAACTTTGGGTTATATTGTAACAGCATTGGGTTTGGTGGCGGGTCTAGCTTGGAACGATGCAGTTAAGACTTCTATTGAATATGCTTTTCCTTTAACTAAAGATACCGTACAAGCTAAATTTGTTTATGCTGGCATTATGACAGTTATGATTGGACTTTTCACTTTTGTTTTATCTAAGTTATTGGGAAGTAAAAAATAAAAGGTCGTTAAATAAATAGATATTTAGGAGTATGGCCCGCCTTCGCCCGTATTTATCAGGTACTGATAAAGAATCAAGCAAAGCTACGGCGGACACATATTTTTAACTATTCATTTCATTCATAGAAAAATATGGCAGTTAAATTAAATAAAAATAGAACAGCTCTAACTGTAAGTTTATTTGTGGGTTTGATGCATGCAATGTGGTCGCTTATGGTTTTTATGGGTTTGGGGCAAAAAATGCTTGATATGATTTACAGAATTCATTTTTTAAATAATCCTTTTGTTGTTTCTCCGTTTATAGCCACACGAGCTGTTAAACTTATAGTGTTTACAGCTTTGATGGGTTATGTAGTTGGCTTTGTTTTCGCTTTTGTTTGGAACAGAGGACACGGCCGAGATTAGTTAATTTTTTATGATTCAAACTATAGTATTTGGTGGCGGTTGTTTTTGGTGTACCGAAGCCGTATTCAAACAATTAAAAGGGGTTAAAAGCGTAACTTCGGGTTATGCGGGTGGAGCAAAAGAAAACCCTACATATGAGGAAGTTAGTAGTGGTAATACTGGCCACGCCGAAGTTATTAAAATAGAGTTTGATTCGGCCGAAACTTCTTTTAAAGATTTACTTACGGTGTTTTTTGCTACACACGATCCGACAACGCTAAACCGCCAAGGTAATGATGTGGGTACGCAGTATCGTTCTATAATTTTGTATACTTCGCTCGAGCAAGAAAAAGAGGTCAAAGAATTTATTACAGAGTTGAATCAATCGGGCGAGAAAGTTGTTACACAAGTTAAATCGCTAGAAAAATTTTACGAAGCTGAAAGTTATCACAAAGATTTTTATGCTAGAAATAAAGATAAACCATATTGTCAGTTAATAATTAGCCCCAAGTTAGAAAAGTTGAAGGAGAAGTTTTACGAACTATTAAAGAAATAAAATATGAAAGACGATAAAGAATTAGATCCAGAGCTTTATCATGTAGCTCGCGAAAAAGGCACCGAGGTGCCTTTTAGTGGTAAATACGTAGATACAAAAGAAAAGGGAATGTATAAGTGCGCGGTTTGTGGTACAGAACTTTTTTCTTCGGATACTAAATTTGATTCCGGTACTGGTTGGCCAAGTTTTACCCAACCTGCCAATTTAGAAAACGTAGAATTAAAAGAAGATAATAGTTTGGGTATGGCTCGTACCGAAGTTGTTTGTAAAAAATGTGGTGCACATTTGGGCCATGTGTTCGACGATGGCCCAGCCGAGAAAGGCGGTAAGCGTTATTGTATAAATTCTGTGTGTTTGGATTTAGAAAAAGAATAGTCTACTTAAGAGAAAATTTATAGACTTTAAAAGCAGGAATATTGTTTGCTCCAAAACCGGTAATTACAATTACCGGTTTTTGGTTATTTTTTTGTAAAAGTAATTCTACATTTTTAGCATATTCGGTTGGAGCAGTTGGCTTTAAGGGTGCCGCTTCCTCGGCCTTAATAAAGTAGAGTGTAAAATCTTTAAAAGCCGAGACGCCGTTTTTCTGTATAATATTTTCAAAGTTACTTGCTGTCATAACAGGGGCGCCGTGGTAGTACTGGCGGCGAGCAAAAAGCCATAAGGATGATTGCAAAGCAATATTGTCGTCGTAAATTATGCCGGTTGGTGCAAGTGTGGCAGGGTATTTTTCTGCATATTTTTTAATAACAGTATTTAAATATGGGTTGGGGTGCGTAGGTAAAATTTCTGGTCGATTATTTTCGAACACAGAATCAAAATATTTATCTAATTTTACTACGCCATAATCTGGGCGCAAAAAAGCATAGTTATATAATTCGCCAACTAGTATCGATAATAAAATAATCCCAACGCTTAAAAATTTGTAAGGTTTTTGCCATAAAAATAAAATAAGTGCTGTTATAAAAAAAGTAGCAGGAATTACAAGTAAAGAAATAAATCTAATAGCCGAACCTGTTTGCACTAGAAGTAAGATTATAAAAATAAAATAAATTAATATTAAGGCAAGTTCTTTTCTAAATTTAATCGACGATAAAATTATTCCAATCAAAGCTGTCGCTAAAAACGGCACAGAAAAAACCACTGGCAAGTTCTCGCCGATTTTAGAGAAAGGATCTTGGGTTTTGCCGCCAAAAGCTTCGGTTGGCCAAGGCGTGTTTTGTTTCAATACGTAAGCTAGCTGTAAATCGAAATGGCCAAAGCTTTTGTAAGAATAAATATTATAAACAATAACTGGCGAGAAAATTATTACGGCTAAAATTAAAGCTAAATAAAGCTTAGAATTTTTAAATAAGTCGCGTCTAAAAATTAAAAGGTATACAAGATAGGTTGGTATTAAAAATACGGCAATGTATTTGGTTAACATGGCGAGGCCAAATGTTAAGCCGAAACGCCACCAGTATTTTTTATTTTCGAGTAGTTGTAGAAAATAATAAATATTAAGCAGTATAAAAAAGAACAAAACCGATTCCATCATGGCCATACGCGAAAGCGAAACATGGGCAAAACTAATAGCCACAATAAAGGCCGAAACTAAACCAACCTCTTCTTTTTTAAAAAGTTTTTTGCTAGTTAAGTAAATTAAATAAACAAATAAAATTCCAAAAATTGCCGAAGGCAAGCGTGAAACAAAAAGTGAATCGCCAAATAAATTAAAGAATATTTTTTGAACCAGAAAGAATAAGGGTGGGTGGTCGTGAAAAGAAAGATTAAGCCACCATGGCATATTTACACCATTTAACCACTGCACAGGTGTGGTTTGGTAGGAGCTTTCTAGGTAATCTAGCCAGCCAATAGAACGAAAAGAATAAAAAGATTCGTCAAAAACGAGTTCGGTCGAGCCTAAACCCCACAAGCGCAAAATGCCAGCTAGGGCCATAATTGCTATTAGAATTTTTTTGTTTCTGCTCATTTTTATATAGTGTAGCGCAAAATATGTTTTTATAGACAACGTTATTCCTCGTAGACGATATATAAACCTTGCTTAAGCAAGGTTTATCGTCAATTGATTTTAGATAGTCTTCTCCATAATGCTACTCGGAATGATGCTGTGTCTTACGCGCTAATTTGTTATACTTTTAGCGTTTATGAAATCTATAGAAGGTATTATTTTAAAAAATTCGCCACGTCGCGAAGCGGACGCTGTTTTTACGCTTTATACCAAAGAATTTGGCTTAATGGAATTGCAGGCAAAAAGTGTACGCAAACATAGTGGCAAACTTCGGCATGGTTTAGATATGTTTAATCATACCGAAGTTTTTTTTGTGCCGTCAAAACATATACCAATAATTACAGATTTTAAAATTAAAGATTCTCATTTGGTTTTAAAAAGTGATTTATATCGTTTAAAGTTGGCACATTTTGCCACACAAATTATATTTAGGATTTTTGAACCAGGCATGGGTGAAGAAAAAATTTGGCAACAAACTGCAGATTTTTTTTCTATTTTAAATAATAAATATGCCACCCGAGAAGGTTTAAAAGAGTCGGCTTATTTGTGGTGTTACCATATCTTAGATTCCAACGGTTTAAACCCTAGAGCACCAGATTTTAAACTAGCAGATTCCGCTATACTTAGAACAAGGATAAAAGATATGTTTTTAAATAATTTTGGGGTTAATTTAGACAAGCTGATATAATTAAGTTATCGTGAATATGGCTAATTAGTGCCAATATAGCGAATGAATTTTATTAGCAATATTAGTATCAATTAGTATGTTAGCGAATACTCCATGGATAATTTAGAAGAACTACAAAAAAAGCTTTATACCGAACAAAAACCAGTTTTACCTCCGGTCGAAGTTGAAGCTGTAAAAGAAGAAGTTGTTGCCCCGCCGCCATTAACAGAAGATGTAGCGCCTTCGCCAGCTATCTGGAAAAAAATATTTTTTGGTGCCGGTATTTTCTTTTTGCTGGCAGTAACTGTAGCAGTTTACGTTTTCTTTCGGGGTTTTTACGCTTTTAGAAAAGACCGTGTAGAAATTAAGTTAAGTGCTCCAAGCGAGGTAGATGCGGGTGAAACTGTTACTTGGAAATTAAGACTGGTTAATAAAAATGAAACAGAACTTAAGGATGGTGTTTTAACCTTTCAGTTTCCAGATTTTTCCCAACCAGTAATTTCTACTTCCGAAGCTGATCAGTTTAAACAAAGTGTTTTAAAACAAACGATTAATATTCCAGTGCTTAACCCAAGTGGTTTATACGAAAGGGAATTTAAGGCAGTTGTTTACGGTGGCGATAACTTTGAAAGAAAGGCTCAAGCAATTTTTAACTTTAAGCCTTCGGCCGGTACAATAGTTTTTCAATCCGTTGCTACTGCGGCTACCAAAATTGCTTCATTCCCAATAAGTTTAAATGTGGAATCGTCCAACGAAACTATTTCTGGCGAAAATGTAGAGGTAAGGTTTAAATTAAAAAACGAAGGTGAGGTTGCTTTTAATAATATTAGGTTGCGTTTAGAATCTCCAGCGGGTTTTAGGGTAACAGAAACTTCCGAGAAACTTTCGGAATTTAATAATGTCTGGAAGTTAGATTCTATTTTACCTCAAGAAGAAAAAACATTGGTTATTAAGGGGTTAGTTACTGGTATAGAAGGCGAAGGAAAAGTATTTAGGGCTTTTGTGGAAGGTTCGGAAGGTACAAGTTGGAAAACATATAAAGAAGCTAGTGGAACAGTAAAACTTATTGTGGCGCCTTTAGCTTTATCTATTAACACTAGCCCGGACGGCGTAACATCGACACGTGCTGGAGAAACTATTACGTATAAAATTGTTTATCAAAATAATTTAGATATTCCACTATCGAACTTAACTTTAAAAATTAAATTAGATAGTGATAACTTTGATTTAACTTCAGCGCAACCAAGTACTGGTTTAGACTCTGCTTCTAAAACAATAATTTTAAATCAAAATAATAATACAGATTTGTTTGGTATAGAACCGCAAGAAGAAAAAGAAATAACTTTAAAAATTAAAGTAAAAGATAATGCTTCCGGTGGGTTAAAGTTGCCTATAACAGCCACAATAGAATCCACCACTAAGCCAGAGGGGTTATCTATTTCTAAAATTTTCTCTAGTCAAAGTTTGACCTTAGAAATCAAGTAGAGGTATATTATTCAAATCTAGTCCTTTCTAAAATCTAAAAGGAGCTTAGAGTTATGAAGAAAATATATACACTTTGTATTCCCTATAAAGGTTCTCAAATTCTTTTAGGTATGAAGAAACGTGGTTTTGGTGTTGGTAGATGGAATGGTTTTGGTGGAAAAGTTAAAGATGGAGAAGCCATCGAAGAAGCGGCCCAAAGAGAGATGCAAGAAGAATCAGGTATTGTTGTTGGTGTATTGGAAAAAGTTGGTATTATGGATTTTGAATTTGAAGGCAATCCAGAAACTCTCGAGGTTCACATTTTTCATGTAAAAAATTTTACTGGGGACATGGTTGAAAGTGAAGAAATGAAACCAGAGTGGTTTAACGTAAATGAAATCCCATTTGAATCTATGTGGCCCGCCGATAAATTATGGCTTCCCATGTTTCTTGAAGGTAAAAAGTTTAAAGGCTATGTTCTTTTTAAGGATATAAACATAGTTTTAGAAAGCCAAATAACCGAAGTGTTAGCGGTGTAGCAATCACCCGAAAGAATATTGGGTGATTTTTTTTGCTCACAAGCTATCAAATTGGTATAGTATTCTAATGACAGATTCTATAGATAAAATTGTATCTTTATGTAAACGCCGAGGGTTTGTTTACCCAGGTAGCGAAATTTATGGTGGCCTCGCCAATAGTTGGGATTATGGCCCTTTGGGCGTGGAATTAAAAAACAATATAAAACAGTTGTGGTGGAAAAAATTTGTGCATGGCCGTGATGATGTGGTTGGCATAGATGCGGCTTTAATAATGAATTCGAAAGTTTGGGAGGCTAGTGGCCACGTAGCAACTTTCAGCGATCCTTTGGTTGAATGTGTTAAGTGCCATTCTCGTTTTAGAGAAGATCAACTTAATGGGGCATGTGAACAGTGCGGTGGTAAAGTTTTTACCGAAGCTAAGCAGTTTAATTTAATGTTAAAAACTTTTTTGGGTCCCGCTGAAGGATCCGAAAATACGGTTTACTTTAGACCAGAAACTGCGCAGGCTATGTTTGTAGATTTTAAAAATGTTTTAGACACTAGTCGCAAAACAATTCCATTTGGTATTGCTCAAATTGGTAAAGCTTTTAGAAACGAAATTACACCAGGGAACTTTATTTTTAGAACACGTGAATTTGAACAAATGGAAATTGAATACTTTATTAAAAAAGATACTTGGCAGGAAAACTTTGAACATTGGCGAAAAGAAATGCTAGGTTGGATGGAAGATGTTGGTATAGATTTAAAACATGTTCACGAAATAGAAATTCCTGCCGAAGACAGGGCGCATTATTCTAAGCGCACAATAGATTTTGAATTTGATTTCCCTTTTGGTAGAAAGGAACTTTATGGTTTGGCTTACAGAACCGATTTTGATTTAAAAAATCACGAAAATGCATCTGGCCAAAATTTAAAATATCGCGAACAAGGAGATAATACGTCTAGCGGCGAAGAGTATTGGCCGCATGTTATTGAACCTACGTGGGGCGTAGATAGATCGTTACTTGCTATTTTATGTAGCGCCTACGATGATACCGATTCTAGCCGAACTGTTTTAAAATTAAGCCCCAAGATAGCGCCTTACAAAGCCGCAGTGTTTCCTTTAATGAAAAATAAACCAGAACTTGTGGAAGCGGCCAAAAAAGTTTATACCAGTTTAAAAAAAGAATTTGTGGTAGCGTGGGATGATAGAGGTAATGTTGGCAAACGTTATTATAGCCAAGATGAAATTGGTACACCATATTGCATAACGGTAGATTTTCAAACTTTGGAAGACGAAACAGTAACAATCCGGGACAGAGACACTACCACGCAGGAAAGAATAAAAATTTCGGAATTAGATAATTTTTTGAGATCTAAAATTCGATCATAACTGTAATTATATAGTATTACTTACTGTTGTGGTTTACGGTTATGTTTGACGTACAGTATAATTTCTGATATTATATATTCTAAAGTTCTTTACAATCTTTATACAATACGTAGCTATGGGGGGTTATAAATGGCAACTTTATATTGTGGTTGGCATGGCATTGATTATAGAGGATCAGAATGTCCTCGATGTATGGCGGAAGAAAGGCATGAAGAAATTCTTAGGCAACAAAAAAGAGAACACGAAGAATCTCTTAATGTACTCTCTGATGTGCGGTATAAACAGTTTAATCCCGGCCAACATAGTTGTCCGCATTGCTTGTTTCAAACTCTTAAGCGTAATGCGTCAAGGTGTCCTCTTTGTCATGGGGAAGTTAACGACGAATACTGGGTGCAAGTTCAGAAGAGAGAAAAAGAAGAGGCAATACGTCGCGCTGAAATAGCGGCTAAAGAAAAAGAGGAATTCGAAAGAACCAAGTCAGAAAGAGGGATAAAACAGAAAATACAGAGCCTAGAGGATTCTAGCGGTATAATTGGGAGTTTTGTTCTTTTTCTTTGTGGCTTGGTTATATATATTTTTCCTTATTTAAGTGCTTGGTCAACTGGTAGAAAAAGTGAGCCAGCCGTTGTTTTATTGATCCCTGGTTTTAACTGGTTAGTTTGGTTGTACTGCATAATTTTTTGGGATAGCGATCATTCCTTTTTAAAACATGGATTGCTTTGGATATTTGGTGTAATGTTGTTTTGTGTAGTTGTTTATTCATGGTTAATGAGTCAGAAAAAGACTTCATAGTTCCTTTCGTTGACACTTTTTATGGTTTCTTGATAGTTATTATATTTTTTAAAGGCCCTGCAATTTAACACATATTAAGTGCAGGGTTTTTTATTTATAAAAACAAAATGATTTTATACTAGAGGGTTTTAATATAAAACAAAAACTGTTATTCTGTTTTTAAGACATATTTTAATCTAAATTTTAAAAACAAATTATGCATAATTTTACAAAAGATGTTTGGCCAAATGGACTACGCGCAATTTATGTTCCTATGCAAGGAACTCAAACTTTAACCTTGCTTGTTTTGGCAGGCACCGGTTCGCGTTACGAAACAAAAGATATAAATGGTATTTCGCATTTTTTGGAGCATATGTTTTTTAAAGGCACTACCAAACGCCCAGGGAAATCGGATATTGCCCACGAACTAGATGCAGTGGGTGCGGCGTATAACGCTTTTACAGATAAAGAATTAACAGGCTATTGGGTTAAGGTAGACAGCAAACATTCCGATTTAGCTTTTGATGTTGTAAGTGATATATTTTTAAATTCTACAATTCCACAAGAAGAAATAGAAAAAGAACGCGGTGTAATTATTGGCGAAATAGATATGTATGAAGATACACCAATGCGAAAGATTGGTGATCTTTTTGAAGAATTATTATACGGCGATCAACCCGCAGGTTGGGATATTGCCGGCAGAAAAGAAGTTATACGTTCTATAAACCGACAACATTTTATAGATTATATGGATAAGCATTATCGTTCAAAGGGTGTAGTCGTGGTAGTTGCGGGAAACATTACTGCTGAAAACGCAAAAGAAAAAGTACACAAATATTTTAGTACTGTAAAAGAAGGCGATGTACCAAAACCACTTCCATGCGTGGAATCTCAGAGTGCGCCACAGATAAAAGTTTTTTATAAAGAAACCGATCAGTGCCATATAATTTTAGGTGCTCGGGCTTATAATATGTTCGACCCACGGCGCTGGGCTTTGGGATTGCTTGCCACAATTTTAGGTGGAGGCATGTCTTCTAGATTGTTTATTAGAATTCGCGATGAACTTGGTTTAGGCTATTACATTCGTGCGTCTTCTACACTTTCACTAGATCACGGTTACTTTGAAGTAAGTTCCGGTGTTGATACTGCTAGAGTTGCTGAAGCAGTGGAAGCCATAATGGCAGAACTAAAAAAGATAAAAGCCAATGGAGTAGAGGAAAAAGAGCTCCAAAAAGCTAAGGATTTTATAAGAGGTGGAACGCTACTAGGATTAGAAGCTTCCGATGATTTAGCCTCATTTTTCGGCCTTCAGGAGGTATTAACCAATGATGTATTGACAGTTGAACAAAAGTTCAGTATGATGGATAAAGTTACTTTGGCCGACATAAAGAATGTGGCCGAAGATATCTTCCAAGATAAGAATCTCAACTTGGCCGTAATTGGGCCGCTTAAGGACAAGGCAGGCTTTGAAGGGATATTAAAATTTTGAAATCTCCGTTATCTCATACACACATCAGCATAAACACGGAAACTTTACTCCGTGCTTTTGCTATTGTGCTGGGTTTGGCACTCATATATTTGATCCGCGATGTAGTAGCGGTACTTTTGTTTTCCATTATAATAGCAGCTGCCATTACTCCGCTAGCTAATTATTTACAAAGCAAAGGTATACCCAGAACGCTCGGTGTTTTTGCTATCTATCTTTTATTGTTTTTATTTTTAGGAACAGTATTATATTTTATAATTTCTCCGTTATCGGAAGAGTTAGATAATCTTTCTTTGGTTGTTCCTTTGTACTTCGATAAAGTAGATGGTTTTTTTAAAGTCATCAGAGACTCTGCTCCGCAGTACGAACAGTTGTTAAACAAAATTCAAGATAACCTTGTTGCCGTAAGTAATGATCTTGCTAATATTTCTGGAAATATTTTTGGAGCAACAACAGGAATTTTTGGTGGAGTTATTTCTGCGGTTTTTGTTATTGTAATTTCTTTTTACTTGGCTGCTCAAGAGCATGGTATTAGTATTTTTTTACGAGCAGTTACAACAAAAGAAAAACAGCCCTACGTTTTAAATCTTTGGTCGCGTGCGCAATATAAACTTGGCCGTTGGCTGCAAGCTCAACTTATACTTAGTATAATTGTAGGCGTTTTAATTTATATCGGACTTTTAATTTTTGGTATAAAACACAGTGTTCTTTTGGCTTTAATTGCGGGCATGATGGAAATTATTCCAATATTTGGCCCAGTGCTTGCTGCGGTACCAGCTATTATTTTGGGTCTTTTGAAATCTCCAATTGTTGCTCTTTGGGTTATTCTTATTTACACTATTGTCCACCAATTAGAAAATCATGTTTTTGTGCCTAATATAATGAACCGCGCTATTGGACTCAATCCTGTAGTGGTTATAATTGCTTTACTTATTGGCGGTGAGTTATTTGGTATACCAGGTATAATTCTTTCGGTGCCGGTAGCTGTAGTTTTAGTAGAAATTATAAAAGATTTTGGACATCATCATGAAGAAAGCCAAAATTCCTAAACTCTAAATCCTAAGTTCTAAAATCATGAACAAGTTTTATATTACAACAGCCATTGATTATGTTAATGGTAAACCACATATTGGACACGCTTTAGAAAAGATTCAAGCGGATGTTTTGGCACGTTATCACAGAATAAAAGGTGACGATGTTTTCTTTTTAACAGGTACCGACGAACACGGTGTTAAGATTTTTCGTGCAGCCGAAAGAGAGAATAAAGATGTGCAGGATTTTGTAAATGAAAACGCAGAATATTTTAAACAGTTAAAAGATGTTTTAAATCTTTCTTGGGATGGTTTTATTAGAACAACTGATCAAAAAAATCATTGGCCAGGTGTTCAAAAGCTGTGGCAGAAACTTTTGGATTCGGGCGATATTTATAAGAAAAAATATAATGGACTTTATTGTGTTGGTTGTGAATCTTTTAAAACAGAAAAAGATTTAATAGATGGTAAATGCCTAGATCACCAAAAAGAACCAGAAACAGTGGAGCAAGAAAACTGGTTTTTTAAACTTTCAAAATACCAAAAAGAAATAGAATTAAGAATTAGGAATGATGAATTAAGAATAATTCCAGAATCGCGCAAAAATGAAATTTTATCTTTTATAGAATCTGGTTTGGAAGATATTAGTTTCTCTAGACCCAAAAAAGATTTGCCTTGGGGTATTCCAGTACCAAATGATGCACAACAAGTTATGTATGTTTGGTGCGATGCTTTGGCTAACTATATTACAGCTGTTGGTTACGGAAATGAAACTGAACAATTTAAAAAACTTTGGCCAGCCGATCTCCAAGTGATAGGCAAGGATATTCTACGTTTTCACGCCGCTATTTGGCCGGGTATACTTTTGTCGGCTGGTTTGCCATTACCAAAATCTATTTTTGTTCATGGTTTTATTTCGGTTGAAGGACAAAAGATGTCTAAAAGTTTGGGTAATATTGTAGACCCTGTGTCGCTTGCTAAAAAATATGGAACGGATGCGTTGCGTTATTATCTTTTACGAGAAATCCCTTCTTATGATGATGGAGATTTTAGTTTGAGAAAGTTTGAAGATAGATATTCCGCCGATTTAGCCAATGGTTTGGGTAACTTAGTAGCCCGTACAGTTACATTAGGCGAAAAAATTAGCCCAGTAAAATTTGATTTTTCTATAGATATAGAACCCGAGGTTAAAAAAGTTTGCAATGATTTTTATAAAGAATACGAATCTTCTTTAAGCGAAATTAAACTACACGAAGCCTTAATTAATGTTTGGGGTTTAATTTCTTTTGCCGATAAATATATTAATGACAAAAAACCTTGGGAAGTTAAAGACGAAGAACAATTTAAAAAAATAATGACTAACTCTGGTTATTTACTTGGTGTTATTCTAAACTTAGTTGAACCATTTTTACCAGAAGCAGGCGAAAAGATTAGAAAACAAATTTGGTTTTCCGAGTCATCTATTAATTTTAAGAAGGGTGATAATTTGTTTCCTAGGTTGAGTTAATTGTTTTTTAATATCATTTTTCGCTCCTGCAAGGAGGAGCACTTACATCCTCCCTCTTTATATTAAATCGAACCTCCTTGAAATCGCTCAAAATGATATTAGGGTAAGTTTTTTCCTAACATCTCTCCCAACAGCATTTATGGAGAAAACCTAAGTCAGTTGACGATGAACCTTGCTTAGGCAAACTTCATATATCGCTGTTAGGAGAGATGTTTTAATAAGTTTAAATTAATGAATAATCCAAAATTAATCGACGCCCATACCCACGTTCAATTTGTAGCCTATAAAGACGATAGAGATGAAGTTATAAAAAGATCTTTAGATGCTGGAATCTGGATGGTAAATGTTGGTACACAAAAAGACACTTCTCTTGAAGCAATTAAACTTGCCGAAAAGTATTCGCAAGGTGTTTATGCAACTGTTGGTTTACATCCGGTCCATACCGATAAATCTTTTCATGACAAAGCTGAGCTTGGTGAAGGAGGAACGGAATTTACCAGTAAGGGTGAGGTTTTTGATTACGAAGAATATAAAAAATTGGCACTTAATCCAAAAGTTGTGGCTATAGGTGAGTGCGGCTTAGATTATTATCATTCGGCAGAATATAGAAAAAAACAGGAGAAAGTTTTCATAGAACAAATAGAATTAGCATATGAGGTTAAAAAACCTTTAATGATTCACTGTCGCAAAGCTTTCGACGATTTGTTAAATGTTTTAAGGGATAATCGGCATAAATTACAAACTGTTCCGGGTATAATACATTTTTTTAGTGGTGACTTGAAACAAGCGACCATGCTTTTAGATATGGGTTTTTATTTTACATTTGGTGGTGTAGTAACTTTTACTCGCGATTACGACGAAATTATAAAAACTGTTCCTATTAACCGTTTGCTTTTAGAAACTGATGCTCCTTATGTAACTCCAGCGCCATTTCGCGGTCAGCGTAACGAGCCTGTGTATGTGGCGGAGGTGGCTAAAAAAATTGGTGAAATAAAAAATATTGATTTCGAAGAAGTTTCTCATCACACCATAGAAAACGCTCGTTCGGTTTTTGGTATCTAAAATTTAACTTAAGATTAAGGGGTTTTTCTTGCTTTAAACCTCTTTTTTCGCTATTTTAGATAGATACAAATGGCCAAATATAATCATAAAAAAGTAGAATCTAAGTGGCATAAGAAATGGCTGGCTGAGAAGGTTTATGAACCAGATCTAAAAAATGCCAAAAATCCGTTCTATAACCTAATGATGTTTCCGTATCCTTCGGCCGAAGGATTGCACGTGGGTAATATGTACGCTTTTGTGGGGAGTGATATTCATGGTCGCTTTAAGAGAATGCAAGGTTTTAATGTTTTTGAGCCCATTGGGCTTGATGGTTTTGGGATACATTCCGAAAACTATGCTTTAAAAATTGGCGAGCATCCAATGGATCAAGCTAGAGTTTCCGAGAAAAATTTTTACCGCCAACTACAAATGATAGGTAATGGTTTTGCTTGGAATGAGAAATTAGAAACTTACGACCCAGAATATTACAAATGGACACAATGGATTTTTATACAGCTTTATAAAAAAGGTTTGGCTTACCGCAAAAAATCTGCGGTTAATTGGTGTCCTTCTTGTTTAACTGTTTTAGCCGACGAACAGGTTATAAGTGGTGAATGTGAAAGATGTGGTACAAAAGTTATTAAAAAAGAACTAGAGCAGTGGTTTTTTAGAATAACTAAATATGCCGATAAGCTTTTAAAGGGTTTAGATAAAATCGATTGGAGTGAAAAAGTAAAAATTGCTCAAAAAAATTGGATAGGTAAATCGGAAGGTGCTTCTATTAAATTTCGTTTAACAGATGTTACAGGGCAAAAAGATGGTAAACATTTTGTAGAAGTTTTTACCACGCGCCCAGATACAATTTTCGGTGTAACCTTTATTGCAATTTCGCCCGAGAAAGCAAAGTTTTGGTTAGATATTGGTTGGCAAGTTTCGGAAGAAGTAAAAGAATATATTACTAAAGCTCTTTCCGATAGAGTTACTCGCGATCAAAATCAAGATAAGGATAAATCCGGAATTTTTTCTGGTATTTCTGCAATTAATCCAGCTAATAACGAAAAGGTTCCAGTTTGGATTTCGGATTATGTTTTAGCAGGTTATGGCACAGGCGCAGTTATGGGAGTGCCAGCGCACGATGAACGCGATTTAGAATTCGCTAATAAATTTAAATTAGCGATAAGCGGTGCGCCGCTCGTTTCAATTGAGGAGGGGATAAAAAAGAGTGTGGGCAAAAAAACAACACAATTTAGATTGCGGGATTGGTTAGTTTCTCGCCAACGTTATTGGGGTGCACCTATTCCAATGATTCATTGTGAGAAATGTGGTTGGCAGCCGGTGCCAGAAAAAGATTTACCAGTTAGGTTACCTTACATAAAAAACTTTAGACCAACCGGTACAAGCGAATCACCTTTAGCGGCCGACGAAAAGTTTTTTAAAGTTAAATGTCCTAAATGCGAAGGAGTAGCTAGAAGAGAAACCGATGTTTCCGATACATTTTTAGATTCGGCTTGGTATTACTTGCGCTATGCTTCGGTTAAAGATAAAAAATATGCTTGGGATCAAGCTGTAACTAAGAAATGGTTTCCGGTAGATATGTATATTGGCGGAGCAGAACATTCTGTTTTGCATCTTTTATACGTTCGATTTTTAGCGATGGTATTTAAAGATTTACGTTTAACCAATTTTGACGAGCCATTTAAAAAATTCCGTGCCCATGGATTATTGATAAAAGATGGCGCAAAAATGTCTAAATCCAAGGGTAATGTTATTAACCCCGACGAATACATTAAAAATTATGGCGCTGATGTTTTAAGAATGTATTTAATGTTTCTGGGTCCGTTTGATCAAGGTGGTGATTTTAGAGACGGTGGAATAAAAGGAATAACCAGATTTTTAGATAGAGTGTGGAATTTATCTCAAACTTTAAATCTCAAATCTCAAAACGATAATCCTAAGTTACAAATAGTTCTAAATAAGACTATTAAAAAAGTAACAGAGGATTTAGAAAATTTGAGTTATAACACTTCGGTTTCGGCTTTGATGGTTTTGTTAAATGAATTTGAAGCTAATATGGAATCTGTTGGTAAAAACGAACTAGAAGTTTTGGCTAAACTCATGGCTCCTTTTGCGCCTCATATGAGCGAGGAGATATTTAGAGAAATTTTAAAGAATAAAAAATCTATTCATATAACGCCTTGGCCAAAGTTTGATTCTAAACTGGTTAAAGATAAAGAAGTAGATATAGTGGTGCAAGTAAACGCTAAGATGCGCGCGGTTATTAAAATGCCAGTGGACTCTTTGCAAAAAGATGTTGAAGAAGCTGCTAAAAATAACGAAAATATTTCTAAATATCTTACTTCGCCAGTAAAGAAAGTTATATTTGTTAAGGATAAGTTTATAAATTTTATTGTTTAAATTAATTCGCATCAGTTTTCGCTCCTGCAAGGAGGGGTACTTACATTCTCCCTCTTTATATTTAAATTGAACCTCCTTGAAATCGCTCAAACCAATGCGAATTTTTATTGGCTATATTCTTAATAATTGGTATATTAGCGAAAACTAATGAAGATACTAGATATTCGTAATAATTTCTCTCCGGAGTTAGCCTCAAAAGAAGCCGCGTTAGCTTTGTTAAAAGGGCGGGTAATAATTTATCCTACAGACACTCTTTATGGTATGGGAGCTAATGTCTTTGATAACGATGCTATAAGAAAAATTTTCGCTATTAAAAAACGCCCAGAGAAAAAACCTCTGCCGGTTATAGTTAATTCTATAAGTATGGCGAAAGCCATGGCGGTTATAGATAAGTCTAGAGAAAAAATATTAAAAAGTTTTTGGCCGGGTCCATTTACTTTTATATTAAAGAAAAAGCCCAGCATTTCTTTTTTGCTTACCGCTGGTAGAAATTCAATTGCTCTAAGAATGCCAGATAATTATTTTTGCCAAAGTTTAATAAAAGATTTTGAAGGACCCGTTATAGCAACTTCGGCTAATATTTCGGGTGAAATTTCCTCGTTAGATTCTAGAGAAATTATCGAAAGATTTAGTAGAGAAGATATTCAACCTGATCTATTTATAGATAATGGAGTTTTGCCAGAATCAGATCCATCGACCATAATTGATCTAACAACAGACAATGCTAGAATTGTTAGAATAAATCCAACTAATAAAGAAAATTTTTTAAACATTCTAAAAACTATACAGATTAAATAAAATGGATTCAAACATAATTAAACTTTTACAACTCGAAAAAGATCGTCAAAATGAAACTATAAATTTAATTCCTTCGGAAAATTTTGTTTCAAAAAATGTTTTAACTACACTGGGATCGGTTTTAACCAATAAATACGCTGAAGGTAAATCACATCAACGTTATTATTTTGGTAACGAAGTTGTAGATAAAATAGAAGACGAAACAAAGAGCTTGGTTTATAAGGTTTTTGAAATTTCAGATACCGAATGGGGTGTGAACGTTCAGGCTTATTCTGGCAGTATTGCTAATTTAGCTGCATATCTGGGGGTGTTAGAATTAGGCGATAAAGTTTTAGCCATGTCGCTAGAGCATGGTGGCCATTTAACACACGGACACGGTGTAAGTTTTACTGGAAAATTATTTAAATTTGAACACTACGGTGTTGGCAAAGATGGTTTATTGGATTACGAAAATATTTTAGAACAAGCTAAAAAGTTTAACCCAAAATTAATAGTTGCGGGTGCTACGGCATATCCTAGAATAATAGACTTTAAAAAATTTAAAGAAATTGCCGATGCGGTTGGTGCAAAATTAATGGTAGATTTATCCCATATCGCAGGCTTGGTTGCTGGAGGTGTTCATTTATCTCCATTTCCTTATGCCGATATCGTTACGACAACTACACATAAAACTTTGCGTGGGCCGAGGGGCGCAATAATTATTTCTAAAAAAGAATTATCGGAAAATATCGATAAGGCAATTTTCCCCGGATTACAGGGTGGGCCTCAACTGCATACAATCGCAGCCATCGGAATTTCTTTAGAAGAAGCTAGCCGATCTAGTTTTAAAGAATATGCAAACCAAGTAGTTAATAATGCCAAAGCTTTATCTAAAGAATTATCTAACTTTGGTTTTTCTGTGGTTTCTGGTGGAACGGATAATCACTTAATGCTAATAGATGTTACTCCTTTAAAATTAACTGGTTCGGAAGCTGGTAAAAAGTTGGAAGAAGTTGGAATTATTGTTAATAAAAATATGATTCCGTACGATCTTCGCAAACCTTGGGATCCTTCGGGTATAAGAATTGGTACACCTTCGGTAACAACAAGGGGAATGAAAGAAGATGATATGAAAAAAATAGCTGAACTTATACACAAAACCTTACAAAATAAGGAAGATTTAGGTAAAATAAGAGAAGAGGTTAAAAGTTTGGCCAATAATTTTGTTTTTAATGGATAATATTTTTTTTGCATCAATTTATAATCTGTCTTTTAAGAATGTTTTTACGGACACGCTAATAATTCTCTTTGCGGCATATTGGGAATTTGTAGTTGTTGTAGTTTTGCTTTTTTATTTGTGGACACCAAAATTTAGAAAGTCCGATTTAAAAACTAGAGCGGTTCATACTGGTTTAGCAATTTTTTCGGCTTTAGTAGCGAGGTTTGGTGTAACATCTTTAATTCGTTATTTGTATCCACGCGAACGTCCCTTTGTTTTTGGTGGGCTCGACGCACTTATAAATCAAAATCCGTTAGAGGCATCTTTTCCTTCTGGGCACGCTACTTTTTTTATGGCCTTGGCTGTTTATTTTTATTTAGCCAAGCAACCAAAGTTAAGCGTTTTTCTTTTTGCTTCAGCTATACTAATAGGTGTAGCAAGAGTTGCGGCAGGGGTTCATTGGCCGAGTGATATTATTGCGGGTTGGGTAGTAGGCGCTGTAGTAAGTTATATAATTTTTAAACTTACCGAAAATAAATTTAAAAAATAATATAGTTGCCAAATAAAAGCCAGTGTAATACTATACACTGGCTTTTTGTTCTTTTAAAAATGGTTCTATTAACTCACCATAAAAGGGGGAGAAAAATGAAGAAACATTTGGCCAATGCAGTAACAGGAGTGGGTGTGATTGCCGTAATACTTTTCATTACGCTTTTGTTCAAGGGCTATTCAGGGATAATCATGATATCTCTGATTATTTTTATCGGTTTTACCGATTTGATTGACGGCAAAGCGGCTAGAATTTTTAAGGTCGTTTCTACTCTAGGAAAATCTTTAGATAGAGCTAGAGACAAGCTCTTTGTCTGCCCGCTTTTTGGTTTTGAATTAAATAAATTATTAGATGTATCTGGTCTTGTTGCAGTTTTGTCTGTGGCATTTCTTATTGCTATCCTTATTTTCGAGGCTCTTTTGATTAGCACTTGGGTTTACGGTGCGTTCAGAGATCTAGATGTAAGTGCCCATTTTTGGGGTAAAGTAAAAATGTGGTTATATTTTTTTGTAGCTGGTTTGTTTTTTGCCGATATTTATTTTGTGCCTGTTATTGGTAGAACCACCTTTGATTCCATATTCCTTTTTTACTTGTTTGGCTCTGCTGTTTGCGCCTTCTTGAGTTTGTGGGGCTATGTAGAAAGGTTTTTTCCCTCCCAAAAATAAAACACCCTCCTTCGGGAGGGTTTTATATTACTTGCATAATACCCCCTAGGGGTATATACTTATAAACATTATGAATCCCACAAAAAATAAAATAATTCATCGCTTAAAAATAATAGAGGGGCAAGTTAGGGGCTTACAAGAAATGGTTAAAAAAGGAGTTTACTGTATAGATGTAATTACTCAAACTTCTGCTGTTAAGCAAGGGCTTTCCAATGCCGAGGATCTTTTGTTAGAAAATCATTTGGATAGCTGTGTTTTAAAACAGGTTTCTTCTGGTGAGAATGATAAAGCCAAAAAAGAAATATTAAAAGTTTATAAGCTAAAAAGAAATATTAAAAGTTTATAAGCTAAAAAGAAAATAAAATGCAAACAAAAACCTCTAGAATTAAAGGTATGCACTGCGCTTCTTGTGCGGCGATTATAGAAAAAACATTTAAAAAAATCGATGGTGTGGAATCAGTCGAGGTTAATTATGGAACAGAAACTGCCAAAATTTCTTTCGATGAATCTAAAGTAAGTTTGGAAAATCTTTCCAAAAAAATAGAACCATTAGGCTATTCTTTGTTGTTAAATCAATTAACAGCAGAACAGATGAATATGTCGGAAAGCGAGCATGCGGAACATTTAGGTTTAAATCAAAGTAAAAAAGAAAAGTTGGCGGAGCTAGCCAATATGAAGAAGAAATTATTAACCGCTATCCCACTTGCAATAATTAGCGTTGTTTTTATGGCTTGGGATATTTTTTCTATGTTCGACATTGTTTCGGAAATGCCAATTGTATTAAGAAATGTTTTTCAAAATATAATGCCTTTAATGGCGGCTTATGTTTTGTTTTACGTCGGCCAACCATATTTAATGGGTTTTTATCGTTTTCTTAAATACGGCAAAGCTAATATGGATACACTTATTGGTATTGGCACATCGGTAGCCTTTACATATAGTTTAGCAGTTACAATTTTTAAAGATGTTTTAGAAAAATTTATAAATGTTGAAAATGTTTATTTTGATGTAACCATAGTGGTTATCACTTTTATAACTTTGGGGAAATATTTAGAAGCACGTTCCAAAATAAAAACAGGCGATGCCATAGAAAAGCTTATTAACATGCAAGCAAAAACCGCTTTGGTAATTCGTAATGGTAGCGAACAAGAAATTCCTGTAGACGAGGTTATTCATGGAGATTTAATTTTAATTAAACCCGCCGGTAAAATTCCAGTGGATGGCATAATAACCGAAGGTTCTTCTTATGTAGATGAATCTATGATTACAGGCGAACCTATCCCTGTTAAAAAAGATATTGGAGAAAATGTTGTAGCAGGCACAATAAATACGAGTGGTGCTTTTACTTTTAAGGCAACTAAAGTCGGTTCCGAAACTATGTTGGCCCACATAATTAGAATGGTGGAAGATGCTCAGGGCAGTAAAGCCCCTATACAGGCTTTGGCCGATAAAATTTCTGCTGTTTTTGTGCCGATAGTTTTGGCACTATCTTTTGTGGTTTTGGGTTTGTGGCTTTTGGTTGGTTCGCGCTATATGGAATTTTCGCAAGCCCTTTCTTTTGGCTTGGTTTCTTTTGTTGGAATTTTAGTTATTGCTTGTCCATGCGCACTGGGTTTAGCCACGCCAACCGCGATTATTGTTGGAGTAGGTAAGGGTGCTCGCGAAGGAATTTTAATTAAAGATGCTGCCACACTAGAAAAGCTTCATAAGGCTAATGTGGTTGTGGTAGATAAAACTGGAACCATAACTAAAGGTAGGCCGGAACTTGTTTCTATTAAAAACTTTTCAGAAAAAAAAGATGAGGAATTAATTTCTATTTTAGGTTCGCTTGAAAAAAACTCTGAACATCCTATAGCTCATTCGGTTATTGATTATGCTAAAGATAAAAATATTTCTTTTACCCAGATAAATAATTTCGAAGCTATAAAAGGCAAGGGTGTTAAAGGGATTGTAAATAATACAGAATATTATGCCGGTAACATTAAACTTATTAAAGATTTAAATATTCAATTTGATTCTAGTTTAATAGAAAAAGATACTGCCGAAGGAAAAACTCCTATAATAGTTGCAGAAAAAGAAAAAGTTTTGGGTGTGGTTATGATTGCGGATGCAGTAAAACCAGAATCAGCTGAAGCTGTTAAACGTTTGCACGGCTTAGGCCTAAAAGTGGTTATGTTAACTGGCGACGATAAACAAACTGCTGCTTATATTGCTAAAGAAGTTGGTATAGACGAAGTTGTAGCCGAAGTTTTACCAGAAGATAAGTTAAATAAAATTAAAGAACTTCAACAACAAGGAAAGATTGTTGTTATGGCGGGTGATGGTGTAAATGATGCTCCGGCTTTGGCACAGGCCGATATTGGCATTGCTATGGCCACAGGTACGGATGTAGCTATAGAATCGGCTGGTATAACTTTATTGCACGGAGATATCTCTAAACTTGTTAAAGCTATAACACTTTCTAAAATAACAATGCGTGGAATAAAGCAGAATCTTTTTTGGGCGTTTATTTATAATATTGTTGGCATACCTTTAGCGGCCGGTGCTTTTTACCCATTTTTAGGTTGGTTGCTAAACCCAGTTTTTGCCGGTTTTGCGATGGCGGCTTCCAGTGTTTCGGTTGTAACTAATTCTCTTAGAATTAAAACAAAAAAATTATAAATATGAAAAAATATAAATTCCATGTAAAAGGAATGCATTGCAAAGCCTGCGTTGTTTTAATAGAGTCCGAGCTTAAAGAATTATCCGAAGTGGACTCTGCTCAGGCTTCGCTTAAAGATTTGAGTGTAGAAGTTTCGGGAGATTTTGGCGATAAAACTGCGGAACACATTGTCAAAGATTTAACCGAAGTTGTTAAACTGCACGGTTACGAAATTTTGTTAGAAAAAGAAAAACGCTCTGTTAAGTGGCGAGATTTTTTAATTGCCGGTCCAGTAGCTTTGGGTTTTATTTTATTTTTTATCTTTCTACAAAAGATTGGGTTAGTAAATTTAGTTAATAGTTCTAATGTTGGTTTTGGCACAGCTTTTGTTATTGGTCTTATAGCCTCTGTTTCCACTTGTATGGCGGTAGTGGGTGGTTTAGTGCTTTCTATATCGGCAAATTTTGCCAAAGAAGGTGAAAAGGTTAAACCTCAGATATTGTTTCACGTTGGGCGTTTAATTTCTTTCTTTTTGTTGGGTGGAATTATTGGCATCGCTGGTGCTTCTTTCCAATTAGGCGGCACAGGTATTTTTATACTTAGTTTTTTGGTGGCAATAATTCTTCTTGTTTTGGGTGTAAATTTGCTTGATGTTTTTCCTTGGGCTAAAAAAATTCAGCCAACCCTACCGGCTTTTTTGGGCAAGCGCATACACGGCTTAAAAAATATTAACCATACATTAACGCCATTTTTAATTGGTATAGCTACTTTCTTTTTGCCTTGTGGTTTTACACAATCAATGCAAATATATACACTTACAACAGGTAGTTTTTGGACGGGTGGTTTAACAATGTTTTCTTTTGTTTTAGGGACGTTGCCCGTGCTTTCACTTTTAAGTTTTAGTTCTCTTAGTTTTAACAAGAGTAATTCAGGTGTTTTCTTTAAAGCAGCTGGATTAATTGTTATATTTTTTGGAATTTTAAATTTAATTAATAGCTTAGTTGCTGCAGGGTTATTGCGTCCAGTATTTAATTTTTAAAAAATGAAATTAACAATTGTTTCTATAATAATTTCTGCCGGTGTTGTTTTTTCTGCAATACTTTTTGCTAACAACAGAGATTCTTCGGGTCTGCCAGATAAAGAACCTGTCGCGGTTTCGCAAGTTATAGATGGAAAACAAGTTATAGAAATTAAAGCCAAGGGTGGCTATACTCCTCGCGAAATTTTGGCAAAAGCGGATATACTTACAGTTATTAGAATAAAAACACAAGGCACATTCGATTGTTCTTCGGCATTAGTTATTCCAAGTTTAAATTACCGAAAAAACTTAGCACCATCCGGTGTTACCGAAATTGAGGTGCCTTCACAAAAAATTGGCACTGTTATAAACGGCACATGTGCCATGGGAATGTACGGGTTTTCTATAAAGTTTAATTAAATAAAAAACACCCTCTTGGTTGATAGGGTATTTTTAGTATTGTGCCCAGGGAGGGGGTCGAACCCTCATGATATTGCTATCGCAGGATTTTGAGTCCTGTGCGTCTGCCAATTCCGCCACCTGGGCATGGTTGTTTATTGTAAACTATCTAAAAAATTTCTTCCAACTCCGCTTTTTAAAAATTTTTCTCTAATTCTTGCTTTCTTATAGTCATTATATTGTTCCGAGCGGATCAGTACAAAGGGTTTATGGTTTTTTGTCGATACATTTCTACCAGTATTATGTCTATCTAGTCTTTCGCTTATGTTGTTGGTAATGCCAACATATCTGAAATTTTTATTTTTGCTTTTTATTACATAGACAAACACCATTTTATTTTGAGTCATGTGCGGCCGCCAAAGATATTTTATAAAAATGTTGTAGGCGGCTAAATCTGCCAACTTGGTCGCTTTCGGCGACTTCCGCCACTTCACCTGCCTTTGGCAGGCTAGGCATCTTTTAATTATATCAGAACACAGGTATTTTCTAGTAAAAATGATTCATTGTCAATCAGCTATTCGTGCGGTAAAATTGAGTAGCATAATATAACTAACCTTGAGCAGAACTATTTCTTTTGTAAATCAAAAGGGCGGTGTGGGGAAATCAACCAGCGTTGTAAACGTGGGCGCGTTTTTGGCAGCTCACGGCAAGTCTGTTTTAATAGTCGATCTAGATCCTCAAGCAAATTCTACTTCTGGTATGGGTGTTGACCCGTATCAAATAGAGTGGAATCTGTATCATGTTTTAACAAATGGCTTATTACCAGAGGAAGCCATAAGGAAAACTGGTGTAAATGGTTTAGATCTTCTACCTTCAAGTACAAGTTTGGCGGGTGCTGGTATAGAACTCGTAACTCAACCCAACAGAGAGTTTCGTTTACGCGAGGCTCTAAGCCGAGTCTCCACAAATTACGATTATATTTTAATAGACTCACCACCTTCGCTTGGACTTTTAACAATAAATGGTTTAGTTGCTTCCGATTTTATTGTTATTCCCGTACAGTGCGAATATTATGCTTTGGAAGGAATTGGTCATCTTTTAAAAACTATAGAATTAATTCGCGATAATCTTGGACACAATGTTAGTGTGCTTGGTGCGGTGCTAACTATGTACGATAAACGTAACAGATTAAATCGCGATGTGGTAAAAGAAATGAATAGGAATTTTCCAGGGCGAGTTTTTAATTCTGTCATACCGCGGTGCGTTTCTTTGGCTGAAGCACCTTCTTTTGGAAAAACAATTTTACAGTACGATCTTTATTCTAAAGGTGGAAAAGCATATAGACAGTTAGCCGAAGAAATACTAGGCTTAGAAAATGTTGGCGGACCAGAAATACCTATTGCTGCGGAGGCTGTGGCCGAAGAAAGTATTTTAAACACAGAAGATATAAATAGTTTAGAATCAGAAGATGGTGTTGTGGCAACCGAAGCGAGTAATAATTTTGTCGATGTAGAAATTGTCACTACTTTGGCAGTAGCAGAAGAAGTTCCAGATTTTCAAAATCAGAATTTAGAAAATAGTAATGAGGTTTCTTTAGAGGAAAATATTAAGCAAATTTAATTTAAAAAATATGGCTTTAGGTAGAGGTTTGGAATCATTGATTCCACAAAAAAATAAAAACGAAGAAGTTTCTTCTCCAAAAGAACAAGCTAGTTTTTCTGTTCCGGCAAAAAGTGTTGCCACAACTGCAAGGCAAGAAAGTATTTTTTATATCGAACTCGAAAAAATAAAA
>CALRHC010000001.1 GCA_943359335.1 Candidatus Yanofskyibacteriota bacterium | reverse complement strand
AAATTTCATTTTCTATGGCGGCTATTTGTGATTCTAGTTGAGCTTTCTGGCCAGCATCTTGAGCAAAAGAAAAACCAGGGTTTGCAAAAAGCAAACAAAAAACAGCGCATGTAATAGCAAATAGATGCCTTCTTTTCATTAGTTATATTTTAACACGAGAATATCGGTCAGAATAGCCGATATTTTATTTATCTTCCTTTTTATCAGCTCCTTCAGTTTCTGGAGTTTCTTGTTTAACAACACCTTCAACTTTAGTTACATCTTCAACAACATCACCCTTTAAGGATTCTAGTTCTTCTTCGCTGCGAGGAGGAACAACAGAAGCTAAAATAGTTTCTTCGGAAACCAAAATTTTAACATTATTAGATATCTTAAGATCTGCTACCGTTATGTAGTCTTCAAAAGTCTTTATAGACGAGATATCAATTTCAATATTGTGTGGCAAATTTTGAGGTAAAGCCTCTACTTCTACTTGCTGAACACCTTTAATTAAAATACCTCCCAATTCTTTAATCGCAGGAGAATCTCCAATAAAATGAAGAGGGATTTCGGCTTTAATTTTTCTATCTAAACTTACTTCTAAAAAATCAACATGTGTAAGATTATCTTTTACAGGGTCTCTTTGAACATCTTGAATCAATACATGCTTAGACTTACCACCTTCGATAGTTAATTCTAAAAGAGTACTTTCTCCAGATTTTTGGAGAACTTTTTCCAACACAGGTGTTTCAACAACAACATTGGTATTTTCAACACCTCGACCATAAACAACTCCGGGGATAAAACCATCCTGACGTAATTGGTTTACGCCTCCTTTTTCTCTTATTTTTACCTTAATAGTGTTAGACATATTAGATATTCGGCTAGTTAATTACCCATAAAAGCAATAAAAAACAGCCTTTTTAGCTGGGTTTAGCTTAACATTGACCCAAATAAAAATCAATGGGCTTTGCCAATACACCCAAAAAGTCTCATCTTCTCCCTTATCAGTTCCTTTATGCTATCCACGACCTCCTTTTCTAGTCTATAAAGCGCATATTCCTTAGGATTACCCTTTAATTGCCTCTCTAAACCATCTCTAAATAAAACCCTAAGTTCAGTACTAATATGAATATTACTGATACCTAAACTAATAGCATGCTTAATATCGGCGTCTTTTATGCCAGAACCAGCATGCAAAACTAATGATACGTTCTTAGGTATAGCTTTTCTTATGCCTTCTAATAAATCAAAATCTAGTTCGGGTTCGTCTAAATTTATACCATGTACATTCCCAATAGCTATAGCTAACCTATCTATGCCTGTATCGTTTACAAACTTTAAAGCTTCTTCGGGTTTAGTATAATCATCTGGGGTAATAGCTATTTTTTTATTCGTTAATTGAGAATCCCCTTTTAAATAACCCAATTCGCCTTCTACCGAAATATCTTTATTTTTACTCTTGGCATATCTTACAGCACGTCTTGTCTCACTTATATTTTCTTTAAATGGTAAATTTGATCCATCAAAATGCACGGAATCGTAACCCGCATCAACTGCATCATAAATCGCCTCAACAGATTTAGTGTGATCCGCATTTAAAAAAATATTGGGCCAATCTTCTTTATATGCCTTAACCAAAGCCACTGCACTTTTTAAACCAAGCCATTCTCTTTCTCCTTGCGAAGTTCCAATCATAACTGGTGAACCAGCCTCTCGAGCCGCCTCCACTACCGCCTTTAACAGCTCCAAATTAGAGACATTAAAATGCCCTATAGCCCAGTGTCCTTTATTTGCTTTGTTAAAAAAATCTTTAAGATTCATCAAAAATCCAAGAAATATCATTCCGAACAGCATCATGGAGAAGGCTATTTATATAATAAAGAGGCTCCATGTCGTCTGTGAGGAATGATATTTCTGACTCAAAAAATTATAAAACAATAAAACCTTTATCAAATCCATCTAAAACTAATTTTTCCAACTTATCTTCTCCTCCAGCATATTCAACAAAAATTTTAGTCCACATAGCTTCTCGTTGGTGGTAAGTCAAAACTTCTTTTTTACCTTCCATAAAAGAAAACAAAGACATAGCATTGTCTTCTAAATCAAAGCTTACAACCTCTTCCCCGCTTATGCCTTGAAACAGTCCACCCACCCAATCTAAATTCCACCATAAATTCAAATCTACTTTGCCTCCTGTTTTTTCTGAAATCGCAATCAAATCTCTCTCACCTTTTGTCCAATGAATAGATTCTGGGTTAACTCTGGGTTGAAAAAGACGTGGATCTTGAGAATTTTCCTTAATCAAATAGCGCTGAACAATAAGCCAAGAATTTTTTTCTTTTATATCACCAACTTCTTTTACATCTCCCCTTAATAACGATTTAAATTTTTCGGCAAAATTATCTTCTCCGGAATATTTCATAAATAATTTTGAATAAAATTCTATTTCGTGAAAATAATGCAAAAGCAAAGCAAAATCTCTTAAAAATTTACCTGGCACATCCATAGTTATTGGGTTTAAAAATATAATCCCAAACTCTTTTAAGTGGCTAACATTATGGTGCTTCTTTTCTACAAATTTTTTAGCAATATCGTGCCACTTAATGCTTAATACTTTAATTTCTATATCTCTTTCTTCAAAATCAGCCTCGGTAAAATTGCTATAGGCTTCGTCAAAAGTTTTATGCATCCATTCATTGCTTTCAACAAATCTTAAAGCGCTGAAGGCTTCTAACAGGTTTTCTTTTTCAAAAATCTCTTCTACTGTTGTATAACCTAAATACTTTAAAAGATTTTCTGGTTTTCTTTTTAAAAATATCTGTTTAATAAAATCCTTCTTTAAGAAAAAACCCTTACCCACATTAGCCAGTATTCTAGAAAGATTAGCTGCTTTTTCAAATTCGCTTGAACCCTCGACTGTATTCAAAAACTCTAGAAACTGTTTTTCGTTTTGAAAAATAGCTTTCTGCAAAGTACCACGTGTATGATCAGCACTTCTATCTTCGCCGGTATTTAACTTAGCAATTGTTTCTTCTATTATTTTTTCGTTTTCTTTGCAAATTTTTTCTATAACACCTGTTTTACCTGTAGATTCCCGTAAAGAAAACTCAAAACTTTCTAATGTTTTTTCAGTTATTCCAAGGATTCTAGCTATCTTTTGATTAGGTGTCATTGTTAAATTTATCTAACTTTTATCTTAAAATCCTGCCATCTTTTATCATTTAGAAATTGATCCTTGGTCAGTATACCATCTTTGGCACCCATCTTTTCCACCACCATTGTAGCATTAGCACTAGCTAATCTTATGGCATATTGAATATCATTTTTTTCTATTAAACCCGCTACAAACCCCGAACCAAAGGCATCGCCGGCACCGGTTCTATCTATAACTTCCTTATTTTTAAATATACCAGATTCAAAAATACTTTTACCATCCGATATTAAAGCACCTTTATTACCATCTGTTAAAACAACAATTCCATTTACGTAATCATCTAGTTTTTTAAATATTTTATCTTCTTTTTTATAATCTATTCCAGTTAAATATGCGCCCTCTGCTCTGTTGATTAATAAAACATCTAATCTTTTTAAAACCTCTCCCAAACCTTTAAGCCCTGTTTTAATTTCTGTTCTTGATGGATTATATACGACCTTAGTATTTGTTTCTTTGGCTTTATCTAAGATCAAATTCAAAACTTCTATCGGCATAGAACCTGCAATATAAAACCACTTAGCATTTAACGTTCTTAAATTAAAATCAGATTTTTTAAAATGTTCCGAAGCTCCCCTGTAAACCAAAACAGTTCTCTCGCCATCTGGCGATAATAACAAAATAGAATAAGCAGTTTTATTATTATCTTCTATAACAAAGTTAGTTGCCACACCTTCTTGTTTTAAGTTTTGTAAAACCTCTCTACCAGAAACATCGTTACCTATTTTACAAACACAAGATGTATTTAATCCTTGCCGGCTAAAAGTAACCGCAGCATTGGTGGCGCCGCCACCAGTTGCAAAAACAATATCTTCTACGTCTATCTTTTCGCCCAAAGGCAAACACAAACTCTCGCCCGATAAAAACATCGATGAAGATTTTCTTTTAAATTCTTTGCTTTTTACAAAAGCATCTCGTGTGGCCGTGCCAATTGTTATTACATCTAATTTCATGCCAATTTTATTTGCGAACAAATTAAGTAGTTATTAAAATTGAGCACCCCAACTTTTCGGAGTAAACTCATTTTCTCGATAAAACTTTTCTAACTGCTTTTTTAATAGATTCCACACCCATACCATATTTTTCTACAAGCTCTTCGGGCTTACCAGATTCACCAAAACTATCGTCAACTCCAATAAATTCCATAGGCACCGGCATTTCTTTAGCCAAAAGTTCGGCTATGGCACTACCTAACCCTCCATATATTTGATGCTCTTCTACGCTAACAACCGCTCGAGTATTGTGAGCATATTTTAATATTGTATCTTTATCTAATGGTTTTATAGTGTGCACATTTACTACCGCTACCGATATTCTTTCTTTTTCTAATTCTAACGCCACTTTAATTGCATTATATATTAAAGCTCCACAACCAAAAATAACAACATCTTTACCATCTTTAAGAACTTCGGCACGCCCTATTTTAAAGGGAGTATCATTTGTTGTAACTATCGCACTTTTTTCGCGTGTAAAACGCAAATAAACTGGCCCCACTAATTCCGCCGCCGCTAAAGTAGCTTTCTTAGCTTCTTCGTAATCGCAAGGTACAATTACTGTCATATTTGGCATCATTCGTGTTAACCCAATATCTTCTAAAGCTTGGTGAGTTGCACCATCTGGCCCAACAGATATACCTGCGTGAGCCCCCGCAATTTTTACATTGGCTTGGTTATAGCAAATTGTGGTTCTAATTTGTTCGTTATTTCTACCAGGGCTAAATGTGGCATAAGAAGATATGAACGGAATTTTTCCGGCTAGTGCCATTCCCGCCGCCACCGAAGCTAAATTCTGTTCGGCTACACCAAGTTCTACAAACCGTTCGGGAAACTTTTTTTGAAAAGCCAAAGAACGCGTAGACTCGGTCAAGTCGGCACACAACACCACCACATTTTTATTTTTTTCTCCAGCTAAAACTAAGCCGTCGCCATAACCATCGCGGGTGGCTTTTTGTTCTGGTTTTAAAATATCTTTTACTAAGTATAAATTTGGATTCACTAACAGCTTTTAGCTTTCAGCTTCTTTAGTTTTTAGTCTTACCTAACAGCTAATGAAGCTAACGAAGCTAATTTTTAATCTATATGACTTGCTTCTATCTGTCCCTGCAACGTTCTTAATTCTCGTAAAGCAATATCTGCCTCTTCTTTATTGGGCGGTTTGCCGTGCCATTCAAATTTATTTTCCATAAAATCTACGCCCTTACCTGGGATGGTTCGAGCAATAATCACCGTAGGTTTTTCGTGTATGGTTTCCGCCTTAGCGCAAGCATCTACAAATTCCCGAATATTATGCCCGTCGATTTCTAAAACATGCCAGTTGAAAGATTCGTATTTATTTTTTAAATCATCTAACGGCATTATATCTTCGGTATAACCATCTATTTGAATATTGTTTCTATCTATTATTCCAACCAAATTATTTAATTTATATTTTGCCGCAAACATAACCGCTTCCCATGTTTGGCCAGCGTCGTGTTCGCCGTCGGACATTGCGCAGTATACGCGGTTAGGAAGATTATCCATTTTAAAAGCTAAAGCTATTCCTGATGCTTGAGATAAGCCAGACCCGAGTGGACCAGATGTAGTTTCCAAACCTGGTAGAGATGTTCTGTGAGGATGCCCTTGTAGGCGCGTACCAAGCTTACGCAAGGTTTTAAGTTCGGAAATTGGAAAATAGCCCGCGTGCGCCATCGCCACATAGCGTATTGGGCAAATATGGCCATTTGATAAAACCAATCTATCGCGCGCCGGCCATTCGGCATGTTTAGGATCGTGTTTTAAAACATGAAAATATAAAGCCGTAAAAATATCGGCCATACCCAAAGGACCAGCTGAATGCCCCGAACCTGCTTCTAAAAGCATTTTAATAAGATCTTGCCTGATTTGGTTCGCCTTAAGCTCCAGCTGTTTTAATTTAGTTTCGTGCAACGCTTCCACAGCCTAATTTTAGCAAATTTAAGTCCTAACTCACAGTAAAGTTATTCAGATATATTTTTTATATTAGATAAAACGCTTTTAGGGTTCACACTATCAAATATAGCCGAGCCTACTACAGCAGAGTCTACGCCCAGTTCTTTTAGTTTAGAAATATTTTCCAAGTTGATTCCCCCATCAACTTCTATATTCACATTCGGCATTACCTGCTTTAGTGTTTTTATTTTTTCTAAAACCGATTCGTTAAATTCACCACCTTGGTAGCCCGCGTTAACGCTTAAAAACAAAACTCGGCCGGCTGATTGAACCATATCGGCATACGGTGCCCACGGAGTTTCTGTTTTAAAAGCTAAAACAATTTCTTTACCTTTATCTGCCAGCAAATCTTTTATATTTTTAAAATTATTATTTAAAACTTCTGCTTGAACAACTATTCTACCAACCGAACCCGCAAGCCAAGGTTCTATTTTAGAATTAGAAAATGGATCGTTAACCATTAAATGAATTTCTAGTTTAGACTTTAATTCCAAATTTAAAAGATCGCTCGGGTTATTCCAAGTTTCTACCAGTGTAAAAAAACCATCCGAAACATCTAGTTGAATATATTCGGTTAAACCATCAACTAATTTGAGTTTCTTTTCTACTTCTAACCAATCTTTTTCTAATATTGCAGGGATGATTTTCATGTATTTAATTCCAGTCCATAAGCACCACCTCTCGCAGCATCGCGGAGATGACCGATTTTACAATTGAGAGGCCTCCGCGTCGTCTGCGAGAGGTGGTGCTAAAAAAATTATTTAAAATTCTCTTCTTCTTTCTTTTCTATTTTATCTATTCTTCTAATATATTTTTCTTCGTTAATAAACCTAGTTACTAAAAACGCCTTTAAAATTCTTTCGGCTAAACTAAAATCGGTTTCGTCTGCCGATAATACTAAAATATTTAAATCGTCATTTTCTCGGCCATGCTTAGCAAACCATTCGTTAACAGCGAGCCCTGCCCTAACACCTTTAAATTTATTAGCCACCACTACCATACCCAAACCCGATCCGCATATCATAACACCTAAATTCTCTATTGGGTTTTCGGAAACTTTTGCGGCCACGTTAAAAGCAAAATCCGGATAATCATCCTCCGGATCAAATTTATGGTTACCTAAATCTTTAAATGGAACCTTTGCATGCGCTAGGTAACCTTTTAAATAATCTTTTAGATTATAACCCCTGTGATCAGAACCAATATATATCATAATAACTGCTTCAAATTCAAAATATGTTTTATCAAACTCCCACAATACCCCCATTCGTTGTCGTACCAAGCCATAACTTTTACCATATCCCCGCCCACAACTTTTGTATGGGTTAAATCTGCAATGGAAGAATGAGAATTTTTTATAATATCGGACGAAACTAACGGTTCTTCACTAACTGTAAAAATTCCCTGCCATTTTGGTTGTTTGGCAGCTTTACGCAAAATATCGTTAATTTCTTCGGCCGTGGTTCGGCGTCCTGCAATAAAAGTTAAATCGGCAAGCGACCCCACAATCACCGGCACACGCACCGCTACCGCTTCAAAAATATCTTTAAGCCAAGGTTGCGAACGTATAACCGCATCAGCCGCACCAGTGTGCGAAGGCACAATATTTTGGGCGGCGGCTCGGCCCCGTAAAAAATCTTTGCTGGCTTGCCCGCCTTGGGCGGGACCATCCACCAAACTTTGTGTGGCAGTGTAAGCATGCGTAGTATTTAACATCGCTTTTCTTACGCCAGGGTTTTCTTGAAGTATATTAAGAACTGGCACAACAGCATTTGTAGTACACGAAGCATCCGAAGTTATCCGGCTTAATTCTCGAGTTAATTTATCATTATTAGAACCCGCCAAAACATGTGGGGTATCAGCATCGGCTGGTGCAGTTATAACAACTCTTTTGGCGCCAGCGTCTAAATGGGCTTTAGCTTTTTGGGAAGTATTAAAAATTCCGGTAGATTCCACCACAATATCTATATTTAAATCTTTCCAAGGTAACTTGGCTGGATCTTTTTCGCTAAAAACAAAAATATTACGGTTATCAACAATTAATTGATTTTTGCGAACCTCTACCTGTTTTTCGTATTCGCCGTAAACAGTGTCTCGGCGCAAAAGATATGCCAAATCGGCCAAATCGCCTAGATCGTTTATGGCAACAATTTCTATTTCCGAATTATTAAAAGCTTGGCGAAAAAAACTTCGGCCAATTCTTCCAAAACCATTAATCGCTATTCTCATTAGATTGTTTAAGACGATTTATTAATTCGGCTTTTAAAACTTCTACGTCTTCATCGTCATTTATTAAACCATCTCTTGAGAACTCGTCCATAATTTCGTCTGCAATTTCCGGTATCAAATTAACATCAAACTCAGCTTGAGTTTGAATACGGTTTCTAGCCGCACTTAAAAGTTCGTTTATTAAATCTTCCATATGTTTAATTATACTCTAGTGGTTCCTATTTAAATAATCCACCGCCGAAAGTAAAGCTGTTACACCCTGTCCTGCTGCAATAACTATTTGTTTATAAGGGATATTAGTTACATCACCCGCAACAAATAAACCAGCAACATTGGTTTCTCCACGCAAGTTAACTTTTATTTGTTTAGCTTCGTCTAGCTCTACCCCAGCAACAAACGAACTATTTGGTATTTGGCCAATATGCACAAAAACACCCTTAACTTCTATTTTTTGTGTTTCGCCTGCTTTATTTTTATATTCCAACGAATTTACAAAATTTTCTCCTAATATAGCCGATGTCATCGCTTCGTAAATAATTTCCACATTCGGGGACGCCTTAACTTTGTTTATTAAAACATCTTCACCTTTAAACGCTGGGTACTTACTTATTAAATAAACTTTACTAGCAATACCCGACATCATTAAGGCAGATTCCAAAGCCGAATTCCCTGCGCCAATAGTTGCCACCACTTGCCCAGAAAAAAGCGGACCATCGCAAACAGTACAATAAGAAACTCCCTTGTTTCTAAATTCCTTTTCACCAGAAATATTTAATTCGCGCGGGTGAACTCCAGTGGCCACTAAAACAGTTTTAGCTTTTTCTTCGAAAACAGAACCATCCGGATTTTTACCAGAAATTAAAAAAATATTATCTTCTTTCTTAACTTCACTAACCCACTTTCCATCTTCTATAACAACACCATTGGTTTTGGCGTGTTCTTTAAAAGAATTGGCCAAACTTAAACCATCGGTATGAATAATACCGGGCCAATTTTCTATTTCTCCGGACGTGGCAACCTCTCCGCCAATATCGGAGGTTATTATTTTAAAATTCAAACGGCGCCTTGCGGCATATACCGAAGCCGAAAGACCAGCCGCCGAAGCGCCGACGATAATTAAATCAAACATGCCAATTTTATTTACGAACAATTAGTGAGTAATTATAAATATTGAGCATCCTGAGCATATGCGAAGGATTACTTTAAACCTAAAAGCTGAGAAATCTTTGCCCTATCGAAGCCAACGACTATCTTTCCATCTATATCTGTTACTGGCACACCCATTTGACCAGTTTTATTTATCATTTCTTCCCTAGCCTTAGGATCGGAAAAAACATCTAATTCTTGAAACTCAATACCACGCTCCTTAAGAAATTCTTTTTCGGCGTGGCAAAACGAACAAGTTGGTGTTGAATAAATTTTTACCATTTACAGATTATAAACCCTACTAAGCTTTTACGTCTAGTTAATGACTAAGATATTTGGTTTTGGCTAAATTATGATCTTCGAATGAAGCCGAAAAAACGGTTGTTTTGTCGGAACGTTTAGAAAGATAATAAAGATAATCGGATTTTTCTGGATACATCGCTGCATTTAACGATGTAAGCCCAGGGTTAGAAATAGGCGTCGGCGGCAAAGCTTTATTTTTATAGGTATTATATAAAGAGCTTAAAGTGTCTATATCGGATCTTTTAATTGGTCTACCTAAATCATAAACTAGCGTAGCATCAACCTGAAGCGCCATACCAATACTTATTCTTTTCCATAATATGCCAGAAGCAACAGACATATCGTGTGGCATAACTTCTTCTTCTAAAATAGAAGCCATTTTTAAAATATCATAAAATTTATTCCCAGATATTTTTCTAATATCTTTCGTTTTGGAATCAAACCTGTTTAACATTTTTATCGCAATCTCTTGAGCGTTAGCATCTTTAGAAAACCTATATGTATCGGGAAATAAAAAACCCTCTAAATTATCATGTTTAGAAGGAGTATATTCTAACCAATCAAAAGTCTCGGTTAAAGAAGAAGCTTTAATTCTTTTAATATTACCAGCATCTTCAAAACCAGATTTTTCCAATCTTTCAGCTATACCGTTTAAAGTTAAACCTTCGGGAATAGTAACCACAACATCATCATAGCCAAAAAGAGCTTCGCCTTTTTCTATTCTAGATAATATCTGGCGCAAATTTAAACCAGGCTCAAAAATATACTGCCCAGCTTTTAATGCAGAATGGCTACCCCGATAAATAGCCGATATTATAAAAGCAAGCTTGCTTTTAATAATTCCTGCCGTTTCTAAATTAGTAGCAATTTCTAAAAAATTTTCTCCCTTGCTAATAGCTATTTCTTTTTTGCCATCTAAAAACTGCGGCGAGATAATTCTAGAAATTATATAAAAAGAAAAAAGAGTTAATGCTGTTAACCCAAATACAATTAACCTAAAATGTTTTAAATTTTTAAGCATCATCTATAAAGAAGCAAATAAATCTTTATACATATTATTATGGCAGGGGTGGAGGGAATCGGTCACAACTCTCGCTCTGCTCGGTCGCGACCCCGCCTCCTCCTCTAAGAATCGGAGTCCGGCTTTCGATTCCAAAACAATCAAATACTTTTGATTGTTTATTTTTTATTACTGCAGGGGTGGAGGGAATCGAACCCACGTTATCGGTTTTGGAGACCGACGTTCTACCACTGAACTACACCCCTAACTACCAAGGCCGAAGCCTTGATAACGAAACTATCTAGTTTCTTTATGCGGAGTTTGTTTTCTGCACCATTTACAACGCTTTTTAAGCTCTATCTTTTTTGTAACTTTCTTTTTATTCTTTCGTGTCCAATAGTTAACACGCTTACAAATTGTGCAGGCTAATTTTATTAAACTTTCTTGTGACATAATTTTAATTTACTTTTATCCATTTTCCGACCGTTTGATTATACTCCATAATTTCCTGTGGTTTATCTTTAAACTTATCTTCACCTGCTAATAAAGTATAACCCAAAGGACCCGGCTCAAAAAACCCTATAATTTTGTAATCTGGCGTAGAACCAACTTTCTTTTCTAGTGAAAGCAAGAAAGCCCTAACAATATGACCATCTTCATATTCAATATAAACATTTTTATCGTCTATAAAACGGAATCTGGTTACATGCCAACTGCCACCTAATACAGATTTTTCTGGTGAAACTTCATTTATTCTTTCGGTGAAAAACTTCATAACATCGCCTCGGTTAAGCGAATAATCGCTACCGCTACTGGCTTGTTTAAAAATTAAAACACCTACAAAGAAAACGAAAATACAAAATGAAGCCAATAAAACTGCGTTCGTTCTGTTAAAATTTTTATTCATATTTTTCTTATCTGAGCCGTTGGTCGGGATTGAACCGACGACCTACTCCTTACCATGGAGTTGCTCTACCACTGAGCTACAACGGCCAACTGTGCGGCGGGTAGGATTCCGCTTTGCTAGAACCTGTTGTTCTTCGCTCTGCTCAGGACTCTTTAAAACCCCTCGGTTTTAATATTTCCGCCACAGGAAACTACCGTTTCCCGACCCCTTCCCATGGTTCGAATCTGCATCTCATAAAATAAACTTCCCCATCTAAAGATGGGAACTTTATTTGTGCGGCGGGTAGGATTCGAACCTACGTAGGCATAAAGCCGAGAGATTTACAGTCTCTTGTAATTGACCACTCTACCACCGCCGCATATTTTATGTTTAAACCTACTGTGAGCCACCTCTCGGATTTGAACCGAGGACCTTCGCTTTACAAAAGCGTTGCTCTACCGCTGAGCTAAGGTGGCATTATTACTTACAATCTATAAATATTAGATACCGCCTTGATATGGTATCAAAGCTACGGAGAGTCCGCAATTAACCCTTCTTTACCTTCAACTTTTTAGTTTTTTGCTTAGCTATTTTTGCCTCGTGGGTTGGCATACTAGCCAAAACAGGTTTTGTTTCTTGAATAGGCTTATGTAAACCAGTTCCTTCTTTGTGAACCACTCCACCCATCTCTAAAAGTTTAGTTACAATAACCTTATCCTTGGAACCTAGTTTAACCGCAGTCTTAAAAGCCTGCCTTGCTTCAATTGGCTTATTATTTTCTAAATATAGCCAACCTAAACGTTTATAAGCGGAAACATCTTTAGCATTATAAGAAAGTTGACTAATAAGTTGTTCTTCTTGTTTTTCGAAAGACGATAAAGGAACTTCCATTTTTAGTTCTTCCTTTCTAACACCAAAAGGAGGTTCTGGTTTTCTTATACTTACAATGCCCTCTTCATCGGCCACCGAAGTTAATTGAACTTTAAAAGTTCTATCTTCTAAAGTAGCTTCTTCTTTTCTTTCAGCAACCGGCGTAGCAACAGATTCTTGTATATTTGTTTTATGATCCTTAATTTCGTTAAGTAACCTAGAAAAAAAGTTATCTGTTTTTAAAGAAGTTATTTTTAATTTATACACCAATTTTGTAGATGCTCTTAATGCTACTTGTTTAGATTTTAAAGAAAAAGAAGCTAAAGCTTTTTCATAAAAAGCTGGCTCAAGATCTAAACCAACAATAGCATTATCAAGTTCCGAAATTTCTTTCGGTATTTTTTTATAAACTACCCTACCTGCCAGAAACACTCCAGCCAGTGTTAATAATGAAGGAATAATAACAAACATTAAATTTTAAATCTGAAACCTAGAAAACCTACCAATCTTAATATTTTCTCCAATCACAGCTATTTTAGAGTGAAGATAATCTTCTACAGTTAATTCCGGGTTTTTTATAAAAGGCGAAGCTAAAAGCTCTTCGTTGTTTTGAGGATCCATCGCCATAATCTGCATAGCAATATCGTGAGAAAGTTCTTTAAAGATTGGGTTTCTGGCAACAAAATCGGTTTCACACAAAATTTCCACTAAAACACCACTTTTGCCATCGGTATGAATATACGGCTCAACTAAACCAGCATTAGTGTTTCTAGTAGATTTTTTTTCTGCAACTTTTACACCTTGTTCTTTTAAAAGCTCTTGAGCTTTTTCAATATCGCCTCCAGCTCCCTCTAAAGCTCTTTTACAATCCATCATGGACACACCTGTAATGTCGCGTAATTTTTTTACTTGAGAACTATCTATCATACTAACTAGCTTTTAGCCCTTAGCTTTTAGGAAGCTAGAAAACTAACATCCTAGAAAAATAATAGCTATTTAATTAAAACTTTTAATTCTTGTTTTATTGTACCAAGTATCAAACCCAAAGACGACAGAGAGTCGTTGTTTGCTGGTATCGGATAATCTATTTTAGAAGGATCGGCACTGGTATCTACTATGCCAACCACTTTAACACCCATTCTTTTGGCTTCCAAAACAGCATATTCTTCGGCGTTGGCATCGGTTATAAATATAACCTGAGGTAAGGTTTGAAGATTTTTAATTCCACCCATTTCTTTTTCCATTTTAATTAAGTGGCGGGCAAAATTTAACTTCTCTTTTTTTGTATACCCACCTAAATCGTTGTTTTTAATCTTCTCTTCTAACTCTCTAAAATATTTTAATCTTTCTTTAATAACTTTATAGTTAGTATATAAACCACCAATCCAACGGCCAGAAACATAAGGCATATTTAATTCTTTAGCCATTTCGGTAATCATCTCTTTACTTTGGATTCTAGCGCCTACAAATAAAATTGTTCCGCCACTCTTAACAGTTTCGCTTAAAAACTTAATAGCTTCATCAAGCTTTTCGGCTGTTTTAGTAACATCTATAATATGTAAGCTATTGCGAACACCAAAAACAAATGGAGCCATCTTAGGGTTCCATTTAGACTTCTTGTGCCCAATATGAGCACCAGCCTGCATTAAATCTTGAGCAGTAATCATTGTTAGCAAAGCAACTTTAACAAAAAGAGTGGCTGTTGTCAAAACCTAGTCAATCTGCTACCCTAATCTAGTATGAAAACAGACATCCATCCTAAATACTTCCCTGCCGCCAAGGTAAAATGTGTTTGTGGCAATTCCTACACTGTAGGTTCAACCAAAGAAAATATCGAGGTTGAAATTTGTAATTCTTGCCATCCTTTTTTTACAGGCAAAGAAAACTTAGTAGACTCTGCTGGTCGTGTTGAAAAATTCCGAACCAGACTCTCAAAAAAGACCACTACTTCTGTTGTTAAAAAAGACAGAAAAACTAGCAAGAAATAATACTCTCGCTAATATACGAATCTGAACTAATATAGCTAATAAAAGAATTCATTCGCCATATTAGCGTTGATTAGCTATATTGGCGAAAACTTATGGAATCCTCCTCTGTAATTATCGAAATCAGGCCAGGTGCCGGTGGCGATGAAGCTGCTATTTTTAGCGGCGAACTTTTTAAAATGTATAAAAATTATGCCGCTAAAAAAGGTTTAGCGGTAACTGTTTTAGATTCCTCTGTAACATCTATTGGAGGTATTAAAGATATATCTTTCGAAATTTCCGGCCCCGGAACTTACGATTTCTATAAACAAGAAGCTGGTGTGCACAGGGTTCAACGTGTTCCAAGAACAGAAAAAAGTGGCAGGGTCCACACCTCTACTGTCTCTGTAGCAATACTTAAAAAAGCTAGCGAAAAAGATGTCCAGATTAATTCTGGCGATTTACGTATAGAATTTTTCCGTTCTTCCGGCCCAGGCGGGCAAAATGTAAACAAGCGCGAAACCGCAGTTAGAATAATACATATTCCAACTGGCACTGTGGTAACCGCTCAAACCGAGCGTGGTCAAGAAGCCAACAAACAAGCCGCTATGTCTATTTTAAGAAGTAGGGTTTTAGAAGAAAGAGAAAGAAAAGAAGGTGTAAAAATGCAAAGCGAACGCCGCACCCAAATAGGCACAGCCGACCGTTCAGAAAAAATAAGAACCTATAACTTCCCTCAAGATAGAATTACCGACCACAGAATTAAAAAAAGTTGGAGCCAAATAGATAAAGTTTTAGATGGCAATATGGACCCTATAATAAAAAGCTTTGCTAAAGCAGAAACCGAACCTCAAGAAAACTAAAACTCCTCCGATACCAAATCGAAGGAGTTTTTTAATAAATAAAACCCATCTTAAATCCTTCGATTCGTTTTACTCACTCAGGATATTTGTTCAACACTTAGTGTTAAATAAATAAAAAGCCCCGACACCGTAGTGTCGGGGGTGAAATCGGGGTGTCCGCTCCCAATTTCATTAAAACAACAAAGAAAGGAGGCGGAGGGCCATCTAACTAACTCCAAAAGGTGACACAGGACGAGGATTGTTAAGATTCTTTTATCCTATGCATTGAACTGCCAGATCGGCTGTCTCGCTAGAAACAATTTGAGCGAAGACATCATCTAAACAGTTAGACAACACTAGGAGAATCTTATTCCCTGAACCCTCGTCCTAAATAGGACCTGGAATTCCGCAGCGCCTTCTTGGCACGGTAGAGCCTCCGCGTTACGGGGGCGATCCATCGGACAATAACGCATCTGGCGTCTCCAGAGCGTTCGGGCAGACTCGGCAACTTTCGCAGTTGCCGAGCATCGCGAGCAGCGACTCGCTATTGAGTCGACTTACACTCACCTTCGCGCGGGCTGCGGCCAGAACCTATTCGGTATGGCCAGCGCCGGCGGAGAAGTTGGCGACCAGGTCGTCGAGGACCAGGTTAGCCGGAGCGAGAAATTTGGAATAGGGTGAACCCAGACGGCTGTCCACGGCTCTCGTCCACTTGGCACCTTCCTTTCTTTCTTTGAAAATGAATGAACTATGATCAGCTAGTGGCCCTCGGGGAGGGAAACCGCTAACGATCAATGATGTTTCCAGTATACCATAGCCATAAATCCTGTCAAGTCCTACAACCCAAAAACCGTAAATATTGCTAGAAAAACTCGGTTTTAAGCCATTTTCTAGCGCTTTAATAATTCGAAAAAAACAGAGTTTGGAATGTCTACTCTTCCCCTTTCTTTCATTTTTTTCTTACCCTTTTTTTGCTTTTCCCTAAGCTTCATTTTGCGTGTAATATCGCCTCCATACATATGGCTAGTTACATCTTTCTTTAAAGCGGCGATATTTTCGCGAGCAATTATTTTTCCACCAATGGCGGCTTGTAACATTACTTCGAACCACTGCCTTGGTAAAAGTTCTTTTAATCTTTCTACAATTCTTTTGCCTTCGTCTTGGGCTTGATCGCTCGGCACAATTCGGCTTAAAGCATCAACTAGTTCACCTGCTACTAAAATATCTAATTTAATTAAATCGCCTTTTCTAAGTTCTAAAAATTCGTAACTTAGCGAAGCATAGCCCGAAGAAACGCTTTTTAACTTATCGTGAAAATCTACAATAATTTCGGCAAGGGGTATTTCATAAAAAATTTCTACCCTGTCTTCCGAAATATATTCAGTGTGTTTAGAAATTCCGCGGCGGTGAGCTAAAAGTTCTAAAATACCTCCAATATATTTTGAAGGTGAAAGCAAAGTTAAAGAAACCCAAGGTTCACGAACTTCTGAATATCTATCAGAAGTTGGCAAATCAGCCGCCGAGAAAATATTCTGAATTGTTCCATCTCTTAAAATTATTTCGTAACTTACCGAAGGTGTCGTTGTTATTAAAGATAAATTATATTCCCGTTCCAAGCGTTCTAAAACAATTTCCATATGCAAGGAACCCAAAAACCCACATCTAAAACCTCGTCCTAAAACTTCTTGTGAATCTAGTTCGAAAGTTAAAGCCGCATCGGAAAGTTTAAGTTTAAGTAAGGAATCTTTTAACATAGCAAACTCCGCACCATCCTTTGGAAACATACTGGCAAATACAACTGGACGAGGATCTTTGTAACCTTCTAGGGCAAAGTTTTTTAAATCTAAAAATTGAGATTCCGAATTTAAAATAACTGCGGTGTCACCCACTCTTATAAGTGAAGGGTCTTTTAAGCCTGTGGCAATAAAACCTATTTCCCCTTCTTTGATTTCTTTTTGAACCGAAAGCTGGGGTTTAAAATGCCCAACTTCCATAATTCCTGCTTCTTTATTTTGAGCGATTAATTTTATTTTTTGATCACCCCTAAAACTACCGTTAAAAACACGTACATATGCTAAAACTCCTTTGTAAGAATCGTAAGTGGAATCAAAAATCAAAGCTCTATCTAAAGAGCTTGGTGAATTTTTAGGTGAAGGCACTCTTTCTATAACTGTATCTAAAAGCTTATCTACATTGGTGCCGTCTTTAGCCGATATTTTAAAAATTTCTACATCTTGACCTAAAAGATTTTTTAACTCTTCTTCTATTTCTTCTGGGCGAGCATTAGGTAAATCTATTTTATTTACCGCCGCAATTATAACTTTATTTTGCTTTTGAGCCTGGCTCAAATGCGCCAAGGTTTGCGCTTGTATACCTTTAGTTCCATCTACTAATAAAATAACGCCTTCTACTGCAGCCAAAGAACGGGAAACTTCGTAGGAAAAATCTACATGCCCTGGTGTATCTATTAAATTTAAAATATAACCATTGTATTGCATTCTAACCGGCTGCATTTTAATGGTTATGCCACGTTCCTGTTCTAAATCCATCATATCTAGATACTGCGAATGCATCTGGCGCACTTCTACGGTTTTCGTTAATTCTAAAAGCCTATCGGCCAAAGTAGACTTGCCGTGATCGATATGGGCAATTATTGAAAAGTTTCTTATATTTTGAGTTTCTGGTTTCATCTTTGTTTTTTCTTGTCTCTATTCTAAATACTAGCTTTGATGTGTTTCTTCGTCTAAGTTCGGTAAAATAATTTTTTTACTAGATTTAATTTTTTCAACAATAAACTTGTATTCCTCTATTCCAGAAAAACCCAAAACAACAAAGTACGCTACTAACCCAACAAGACCCGATAATAACCCCTGTATAATTAAATGTAAAACTTTGTGCGTATCTATAAATCTATCTATAAAATAAAGTGTATAGTGAGCCAAAAAACCAGCAACTAAGGCTCCAAGAATAAAGACACTAACTGGTTTTAATAAAAGTTTTAAAGAAATAGTCTTAATTCTTTTTGTTAAAAATATAAATAAAACAACTGTATTAAACACAGAAGCTATGCTCATTGCAAGCGCCAAAGCCGGAACATCCATAATTGGTCCCAAAGACAGAGCGCTAACTACGCTTATTAAAACACCAAATAATAGAACCCAAAAAGTTGTCTTGGCGTCTTCCAAAGCAAAAAATGCTCTAAGAATAATAGCGAGCATTCCTTGAAAAATTAAACCTATCAAAAATAATCCTAAGGTATCTATCGTTAAAACAGTATCAAGCCAGTCAAACTGGCCATAGCCTAAAGTTAAACGCACTATTTGTGCACGCAAAACAAAAAACAAAGCAGTGGCTGGTATCATTACAAATAAAAGCTGGCGCAATGTTTTTATAAAAATAGCAGAAAACTCTTCGAATCTTTTTTTAGATATTTCGCTAGCAAAAACCGGAAACACGGCCACACCAAGCGGCACTGCTACCACACCCAAAATTAAACCGTTTAAATCGTTTGCAAAACTAAAAATAGAAACTCTGCCCGAACCTAAAAAAGAAGCTACTCCGGCCAAAACAACTAAATTAAGTTGAGCCAAAATCAAACTCAAAGAACGTGGAATTATTATATGAAAAATATCCCTTATAGAATTTTCCTTAAAAGAAAAAGAAGGTTTGTAATTAAAACCACTATGCTTAGCTGCTGGATACTGTACTAACATATGTAGCAAAGCACCCAAAACAACACCCCAAGCTAAACCAATGGGACCGAGTCTAGTAGCAAAAAATAAAATACCAATTATTATCCCGATGTTATAAAAAATTGGAGCAAAAGCATAAGCCAAAAATCTATGTGTTGATTGTAGTATTCCCGAAAACACAACCGACACACCTAAAAACATGGGCTGTAAAAACATTACTCTGCTTAATTTTACAGCAAGGTCCAATTTTTCGCCTTCAAAACCGGGGGCAATTAGTTTTAAAATCCATGGAGCCGCTACAAAAAATAAAGCGCCAAACACTGCAAATATCACAAGTGTAATACTTAAAACATCGCTAGCCAACTTCCAAGCACGCTCTGCATTTTCGTTTTTAATTTTTATAAACACCGGAACAAAACCAGCTGAAAAAGCACCAAAAAATAATAGATTAAAAAAGAAATCAGGTAATCTAAAAGCTAAAAAATAAGCATCCAAAACATCGCCTGCTCCAAAGTAGTAAGCCAGCAATGCGTTTCTGCCAAAGCCAAGCAAACGGCTCAAAAGACCAGCCAAAGCCAATATACTTGCTGCAGCCAAAACACCTTTTGTTTTTTGGCTTAAAAAGCCGTTAAATCTGTCTAGAGCCATTGTTACTAGATATTAGCATAAATAGAGAGTACAAATAAAAACATTCATTCCAAATTAAACTGCGGACTAAAGAGGTTGTCACTTGACAAATATATAATATTAAGTAAAATAAAAAAAGCTCATTTAAACCCCTTAAGAGGAGAGAAAAGATGTTGATGCAAGAAGTGTCACTTTCGCAGAGTTTGAGAAATATGCAAAGAATCACTCTATCATTGAATGTTGAGCAACGTATATATATCCAGCAAGCACAACTTCAGATGCGTTTGGATTTAGTTGAAGCGTTGAGGGGCGACAAGTACGAACCCCAAGCAACATGCCCCAAGTGTAGTTGTAAAATGACGGCTCTAGAGATTATTAAAGGTTTTTTACCTGATCCAGATGATTTCACCACAGCTTGTTCTGGTTGCGGCAATCGCTTTCAACCCAAGCTTATTTGCCATGGTAGATATAGCAATATAGAGTTGCCTTTTTTCTGTGCGGCTCAGACTTTGCCTAAGTTGTTTGGCAAAGAAGGTCTATCACCGGAAGAGATGCTAAAGGAACATCCAGCTATTTACCACTCGGCCGTGGTTCACTTTGGAGGACTTACCCAGGCCTTTGAAAGAATCGGAAAAAAATATTCTTTTACAGAAATAAATAAAAACAATTGGAGAGATAAAGTCGGTCCATTTCTTGGACATTTGAGCGATAAGATCATAGCCGAATGTGCAGGCGTATCGGTAAACTTGGTTGGAAAACTACGTCGATCAAGAGGTATCTCGCGCTATACCATCAGACAAGAATTGGAGAATCTGGAAATAGAAACCGAATAATATCTCCTTAAGAGTGTTACCACAAACCGACCCAAAACGGGTCGGTTTTTTATTTAAACAAAAACGATGAAATTAAATTTAGATCCTGCGAAATATTGCCCTGATATTCACCCAGGTTCTGGCTTACAAAACCATTTGGTTCTAAAGATTCAATAATTACACCTTCTTGTGGAGTAATCACATAACGAAAAGGGACATTATCTTTTTGACTTGGCCGAATAATTTTCAAAGAATAATCTCCTTTTCCATCTACCCGCGAAATTTTTGTAGAAGAAATATATTCCAAATTAACCGTGTTTCTTGCGTTTCTTTTTAAGTTAATCCAACCACCCACAACAGCGTTATTGCCTTCATCAAAAATATCTATATCGCCCGCCTTAGAATCTGTAAAATTATTTATTCTTCTATCCGAAGAAAAACCCTTAACTGCATAACTAAATTTTGGAATTTTTTCTTTAACCGAAAAACCTTCTGCTTTCAAAACTTGAGCACCTTTTGGCAAATATACTTTTAAATAACTTAACGATTCATCTCCAATATTTTGACGAACCATTAAATTAAGTTTTACTATAACCGAACCATCTTGAAATATTTGTGTTCTATATTCAGCCAGTTCCAAATTTAAAGATCCGCCCTTTATACTAGCCCAAGAAACACCTAAAATATCTTTTGAGTCTTCACTAGCAACTTTAGTTGACCAACCAGAGCCTTCAACAAATTTTTCTAACGCAGAATCTTTAAAATAAAACTGAACATCGTGAGAATTTAAACCATTATTTAAAATACTTGCTAAAGATACCCATCTGCCAGCCGGCTTGCGACCAAAAGCTTCGTAAAAACCATAAAACCAACTAGGTGAAGAAGTATCCATTGTTAAACTTTCTTTAAAACTTAAATTTTTTAAAAAGCTTTCATTTACCGCAATTACGCCGTCGATTCTTTTTCCAGAAGTATTTTCAAAAAAGTTTGTAATTGTTTTGGCGGATTCTTTAAAATCCATAAACCAAAAAGATTGCGATGGTAACCAGGAAGTGCTAGCTACTTTAATTGGATCGGGCGGAACTACTTTTAAATCGAATGCAGCATCTAGTTCGGAAAATTTACCAGATGACACTGTTTCTAAACCTTCTTTAGAGGTACTAACAACAACATAATTTTTTGGTTCACCCCCACCCGGCCAAGAACGTTCAGAATTTAAAACTACTATTAAATAATTTTTATCTGGCAACAAAACCTGATTCCAAAAAGAAATGATGGAAAGATAGTTAGAAAACTCCGAACTAAGCCTAATTAAATTTTTATTATTAATACTTAAAGTGTTTAAAGCATTTTTAACTTTGGCTAAACTTTCTGTCTCGATTATAGAAAAATTATTGTTTATAGATTTACTCTTAAAAAGATTAAACCAAGAAAATTCTGCATTCTTTTGTAAAAAGCTTTCTATACTATCGCTTAACTCTTTACCTAAACCAGCCTCTTTAATTTGTGAACTAAATTCTGTAAGTTGTGGAAAAATTTCACTATCCTTAGAATTAACCAAGGTAAAGCTAGATGTGCTTAATAACTTAGAATTAACCCCACCCAAAGCAGTTTTTACAAAGTTTCCACTACCTAAAACAAAACCAGAAAGAGAAAACTGACCGGAAACAAAAAGATACACCAAGGAAACAGGGACTAAAAATACCGACATATACCCAACGATAGATTTTAAATTAAATCTATTATCTTTTTTAGATAATTCAAACTTTACCTGTTGAGAATTAGAACCACGTCTATCTTTAGCTTCATAGTATTTTTTTAAATCAGAAACCCTAGAAGGCGCTGTCGAACTAACCTGAAACCAATCGCTTTCCGCTCTATAACGTTCGGTCAAATCTTTTTTAATGAAAGTCTCTGCAATATAAATATCTTTATTTTCTTTATCTCCAAAGTTTTTATAAAAATCTTGTTTAGGAGCAATATGAATTTTTAAATTACCATTATCATCAATATCTTTATTTATTATAGAAGAGCTGACTAGATGCATTGGAACCGAACGAGAAGTAGAAGACATTTCGTTTATTCTTCTAGAAAGTTCATCGTCCTTTGCATAGATATTTTCTATTTCCGCTAAAAGTTCTTTGCGAAAATCTTCTTTTGTTTTTGTATTATTTTTTACAACTGCTTGAGGTAAATAATTATTTATAGAACTAAAAACAACTTTTTCTGGTGTAAATATAGCTTGACTCAAAGGGTCAATGCTACTGGCTTGAACCGCAATATTATTTTGCGGTAAAACACTATCGAGTAAATTAAATTCGGGAACTTCTTCTTGGGATTCTACCTCTTCTTCATAATTATTTTCCCAAACCTTAGATGATATTTTCTTAACCTTAAAACGACCAGACCTCGCTGGTTTAACCGATCTGCGTGGAGGAATTTTATTAGGGTCTATAAAAACAAAATCCGAGCTCATTTAGTAAGAAAAATAAAAGAAATATCTATTAAGTTTATCAGTAACACCTTGATAATAACAATACCCAGCTTTCTAGGTAAGCTGGGTATTGTTATGCCAAATTCAATATTGACTAAATATAACAAAAACATTATCATTATATTGTTAAGAAAGTGAGATAATCGCAATTCATCTAAAAATGGATTGAGGAAAGTCCGAACACCGAATCCGTTGAATAAACGGAGGAAACAAGTGGTTGCGAAATGCAACCGGGAGCAGATCTAATGAAAATTAGGTTCAAGCCCAGGGAAAGTGTCCTTTATTGGATATAGGTTCATTGATGACAGCTGATTCCGTGAGCCTATGCAACAGAGACTATACTAAGCTCAATGTAAAAATTGAGTCTAAAGGTGAAAAGTGTCGCGTCAAACGCGATTCTGTTTAGTAGCAATACTAAATAGTTGTAAACCCCACTTGGTGCAAGACCGTGTCCTTAGTAATCTAAATTATTAAGGAAGAGTCGCCAGAGGTTGTTAGCAATAACAATCCCAGACAGATGATTATCCTTGCCGTTGAGGCAAGACAGAATTCGGCTTACGACTTTCTTAACAAAAACATCCAGCTCTCTAGGCGAGCTGGATGTTTTGTTTTTAGAGTAATTTATCGTTTTTTCCTTTGCCGTCAAGCGCATCGTTTACTAATTGATCAGCGCGTTTGTTTTGTTCGCGTGGAATATATTTAAAGATTATATTTCCAAATTCAAATTTTAAATTCCAAACCTTAATAAAAAGTGCCTGCATTCTTTCTTCGTTTATTTTAAATTTACCACCTAATTGCGAAGCAATAAGCTGGCTATCCATTCTAAATTCTATATCTAAATTTTTAGTGCCATCCTTACCGAAAAGCTGTTTTAGTTTTTTTAAAGCAAAAATAACCGCTTCGTATTCAGCTTCATTATTGGTAGAAACTTCTAGAACCTGATTATATTCTTTTACTATTTTCTCCGATTCATCGTAAACCACCACTCCAACCGCCGATGGGCCAGGATTACCCCTAGAACCACCGTCTGTATAAACAACTACTTTATTATTTTTTGGCATAATCTATTAATTTTAATTGTATTTCCCTATTCCCGTTCCATTCGTTAATATCTAACTCGTAAACAACATCTAAAGTGTCGCCGATTTTAAAATCTTCGGCAAGTCCATTATGTCTAAAAAACAAAACTGGAAAAGTTTTATTTATTTTTTTATCGGTTATAAAAATTTTTAAATGTTCCGCTTTCTGCCCTAGTAATACCAGTTTTGTAACTTCGATATCTCTACTTAAAAACTTTGGCTTAGGATTTGCCATGCCAAATGGTTCAAATTTTTTGAGTGTTTCCATTAGTGGCCAATCTATTTTAGCCAAATTTATTTCTGCGCTAATTTTTAACTTTTTTTGTAATAATTCTGGAGTTAAAATATTTTTAGCATAAGCATCTAAACCTAGTTTTACTTTTTCTGCATTAGAAATTTCGAAGGTGCAACCGCCCGCAGCAGTATGCCCACCATATTGAATAAGTAAATTGCTAATCGATCCTAAGGCATCAATTAAATTAAAACCGTCTATACTACGAAGCGAGCCTTTGGCCTTAGTCTCATCTTTGTTTTGATACAACAACACTGGCCTTTGATAACGCTCTGTAATTTTTGAAGCTACTAAACCCAAAAGATTAATAGACCAATCAGATGAACCCTCCACTATAAAACTAGGTAATTCTGAATAAGCGTCTATTCTGGAACGAACATCTTTTAAAACTTTATCTACAACTTGCTGACGTTTACGATTATTATCGTTAAGAGATAAAACTAATTCATCTATTTTAGATTCATCGTTACTGGTTAAAAGTTCGTAAGCTAAATTGGCATGAGCCATACGGCTTGCCGCATTTATGCGTGGGCCTAAAGTAAAGCCCAAAGTAAAGCTATCTAGATTAGTGCTAATGGTTTCTAAATTATATTTAGCCTCAACTCCAGCTGATTCCATTAATTTTCTTAAACCAACTCTTTTTGTTTTAGCTAAAACAAATAAACCATATTTAACCAACATCCTATTCTCATCCAAAAGTGGCATCATATCGGCTACAGTAGCCATAGCCACTAAATCTAAAAGCCATTTCGGCGAAGAACTATCTCCACCCTTAAGAGCGCAGTGTAATTTAAAAGCGAGTCCCGTGCCACACAAACCCTTAAACGGATATGTGTCGCCTTCTTGATAGGGATTTACAAAAGCCACTGTCGCTGGATTTCCTGCCACGGTTTGATGGTGATCTACCACGATCATATCTACCCCATTATTTTTCGCCCACTCTATTTCTTTAATGTTAGTAGTACCGCAATCCAAAGTTATTATAAGTTTAGCTCCATTAGCTATAATTGATTCTAAAGCAGTTTGATTAACACCGTGACCTTCTTTTTGCCGATCGGGCATATACACCTCTATTGGATAATCTATGCTTTTAAAATATTCTCCTAAAACTGTAGCCGAACAAACGCCATCTACATCGTAATCGGAATAGATAACAATTTTTTCCTTGTTAGCTATAGCGCGTTTGACACGCTCGCAAGCTTTATCCATATCTTTAAGTAAAAAAGGATCGTGCAAACCGGTAGAATATTCCGGATTAAAAAAACTTTCTATTTTTTCTTTAGAATCTAAACCTCTATCCAAAAGCAGTGCAGATATTATTTCTGAATATTCCGGCGCTTTAGATAAAAAATCAGGCTCGGCCTGATCATTAAAAATCCATTTATATTTCATGTCAATTTTATTTACTCCATGATTCTAACACTTTTACCCCAGGCAGTTCATCTCCTGCCAAAAATTCTAACATCGCACCTCCGCCTGTGGAAATATATGTCATTTTATCCGTTAAACCTTCTTCGGCTAAAAAACCAATCAAGTCTCCCCCACCTATTATTTTCTCTCCACTGTTTTCGGCTACGGCTTTAGCAATTTCTAACGAACCCTTTCTAAAATCGGGCAATTCAACATAGCCTACCGGACCATTCCAAACAATCATCTTGGCTGTTTTAATTATTTTTTTAAAAGAAAAAATTGTTTCCGGCCCGATATCAACCACAAATTCTTCGGGTTTAACATCTTTTATTTTTCTTGTAGCTATATTTTTAGCTCTGGCTAAAGATTCTGTAACAGAAACATCTGTTGGCAAAAATAAATTATTAGAAGCAGAACTAATTCTTTTGGCCTCGGCTAACAATTTTTCTTCTACTAAAGACTGGCCCACGCTTAAACCTTTAGCGTTAAGAACGGTGTTAGCTAAAATACCGCCTAGTAAAATTGCTTCGGATTTATTTAAAAATTCCTTAATCAATTTTAGTTTTGTATCAGCCTTGGCTCCACCCATTATAAAAACTAACGGGTGACGAGGTTTAGCCCTAATCATTCCTAAAATAGAAACCTCTTTCTCTAAAAGAAAACCGGCGTAAGATTTTAAAAATTTTGGCAAACCCACAATGGAGGCATGTGCCCTATGCGAAGCGGCAAAAGCATCGTTTACAAAAATTTCGCCGTAACTAGCCAATTTTTTAGAAAAATTTTCTTCGTTAGATTCTTCTTCTTTGTGAAACCTTAAATTTTCCAACATTAAGACCTCACCTTCATTTAATTTAGCTATTTTATTTTCTGTTTCCTTACCAATAACTTCAGTACTAAAAAATATTTTATCCTTGTGCCACAGCTCTTTTAACCTAGAAAAAACTGGGTACAAACTAAAATGCATATCATGCCCTTTTGGTCTGCCTAAATGAGCAATTATTATTATTTTTGCTCCAGCATTGGAAAGATAATTTAAAGTGGGCAAAATCGCGCGAATCCGCCAATCCGCCCCCACTGCTACTTCGCCATCAACAATAGGTACATTAACATCGGCTCTTAAAATAACTTTTTTTCCATTTAGATCGGTTATTTTTTTTAAACTAGGTAACATTGGTTATGATTTTTTTATTATTTCGTAAAATTCATCACTTTTTAAAGAAGCTCCACCCACCAAAGCGCCGTCAATATATGGTTCACTTAAAAACTTACTTGCATTTTCTGCATTAACCGAACCGCCATACAAAAACTTTATCTTTTTAGAATCTTCGCCAAACATTTTAAATGCAGTATGTTTAAGTTCCCCTATTATTTGGTTAGACCGCGCTGGGTTATCTGGCTTAGCATTGGGTGTAGTACTTATAGCCCATACAGGTTCGTAAGCCACAATTAATTTTTCTAATTTTGATTTATCAGCGCCCGTAATACTTTTTTTAAAACTTTTTATAACTTCATCCGAGTGATCATCTTTCTGAAGTTCGCCTACAGCAACTATTACATTAAAACCAGCTTCTAAAGCTGTATTCATTTTTTTATTAATATCTTCATCGGTTTCACCAAAAATTAAACGACGCTCGGAATGACCCACTAAAACCCATTCCGCGCCAACGCCCTTTAGCATCGGCAAAGAAACTTCACCGGTATAAGCGCCTATCTTTTCCCAAAAAACATTTTGGGCTCCCCATTTAAAATGCTTAAAACGTTTTACTAATTCTTCTAAAAAAATAAATGGCGGCAAAATAACAATCCTTTCAAATTCTTCTACTTTCATTAAATGAGCTAAACCAGAAACTAAAGCAATAGCCTCGTTTAATGTCGTTGGATTTAATTTCCAATTGGCAATAATAAGTTTCATAAAAAGAATTATGAATCAGGAATTATGAATTAAGAAAAAACTTTCTTATCATAATTCTTAATTCTTTATTCGTAATTCACCCTCCTAAGGTATTCCGCTGCTTCATCTGGGTCAGTATTTATAACTTCACCGCCCGTACCTAATTCAAAACCGCCCCAAACGCCTAATCTTGGGTTTATTTCTAAATGCCAATGGTAAAAACCGTAATCATGTTCGGCATCGGTGGACGGAGTATGTATAAAAAAATTATAGGCAGGATTATTTAAGCCATGAAAAATCTTGGCTAAAGAAACTCTTAAGGCTTCGGCAAAATCTTTTAATTCTAAATTATCCGCTTCTTCAAAAAAGACTTGATGTTTTTTAGGAAAAATTCTTATTTCGTACGAAAATCTTGGTACATAAGGCACCAACGCTACAAAACTATCATTTTCGAATATTACTCTTTTTTGTTCTTTAAGTTCCCATTCTATAATATCGCAATGGACGCAACGCTTTCTTTCCATCTTATATATAGCCGAACCAGATAAACTCCGGCTAATATCCGACGGTATAAAAGGTATGGCTAATATTTGGGAATGCGGATGAGAAACCGAAGCCCCAGCCTCACGTCCATGATTATGAATTATTAAAATATAATTAGCGCATTCTTTATTTTTAAGATTGTTATATCTATCGTGATAAGCCGAAACAATTTGCCAAACGCTTTCGCTATCTAATTCGGCTATACCTTTTTTATGATCTTTAAAAATTACAACTTCATGATAACCTGCTGAATCTTTTATTAAATACGGACCATATCTTTTTTCTGAATTACAAACCTCGCCCCTTATTATGGGAAATTTATTATTAACCACTTTTATACCCGATGAATAATTTTTTACAATTTCATTACCGTGAGCTTTGGGGTCTTCGAAAGGACAAAGATTAATGGGCGTTTCTTCGTGGAGATTTTTGTTCGACCCAAAAAAATCCGGCTTTTTAGATCTGCCAGAAGAAATTATAATCCAATCACGGCTAACTGGATCTTGGCGAAGTTCTGAAATATCTTTTTTATTTTGCATTATATTTTCCACTCCATAAGTTAATCCTTACTTTCACAGTGTCACGTAAAACACCCAAATAACTAGATAACTTTACATGACTCTCTGTATCGTTTTCCCAATACAAAGGAATTTTTGCAATTTTATAACCAAACTTGCGGGCAAGGGCCAAAACCTCGATGTCGAAACCCCAGCGTTCAATTGTTGCCTTAGAAAATATTTTCTCTGCGGCCTCAGCCGAAAAACCCTTAAAACCAGCTTGGGTATCCCATATACCAAAAACTGCCACAACTTGAATAAAAATATTACCCATATTACCCAGTAAACGTTTAAAACCAGATTGTGGAATTGCCTGTTTAGCACCAATCGCATCTTTATAATCGCGTGAACCAATAACAACTTTAAAACCTTCTTTAAACTTTGGAATCATTTTTTCCAAATGTTTAATATCGGTAGAGTTATCGGCATCGGTAAAAACTCTATATTCGCCCTTAGCTTCTAGCATTCCCTGCTTAACCACAAAACCTTTACCATGATTTTGTTTATTATTAACAACTTTTAATTGCGTCCAATCTAAACTAAATTTTTCGGCAACTTCGGCGGTATTATCGCGAGCACCATCCACTACAACCAAAACTTCGTAAGTGTAATCTTGAACCGATAAATATTCTTTAAACCTTTGCAAGGTTTTAGCTATTCTTTTTTCCTCGTTATAAGAAGGAATAACGACAGAGATATAGGGATTCATAATATTTTAATTTTATCACTCTACAACATTTAAAGCCAAATAAAAACGGCTCCGTTTTTATACGGAACCGTAATCGCCGACATATACATAGACGTTCAGCTCGGAGTTTTTTAATGGAACGCCGATTCTCCTCCTATTACTCCTAAGGCTTGGATTTCTTCACCAGTTTTATCGATAAACTCCATATCCCTCTCGAGCTCTTCTTCTTGATTGCTTAAGAGCGGCATTATACCAATGATGGAAGTGAATTTTTTTGGATCTGTAAAAACATTGGTGCATCTTGTACAAGCGAAAAGATTTACAGCTCTGAAAGTACCTACTATACCCACCCTAGACTCTCTTGAAGAGTGACCTATTGATTCATAACTTGTGTTTCCACAAACCGCACATTTAAAAGGAACTTTTTCTGTCATATTAACCTCTCCTTACGCGTCGCCTTGACCGCAAATCGCCCACCACCCAAAAACAAAGAAGTACTATAACAAAAAATATACATAAAATTACTGGGCAAGCAACACCTCCGTATAAGAAACTCTTCCAACTTGACGGAGTTAAAAAGCTCACAATCTCTTGCAAACCTAGCATAACCAACCATCCTTTCTATTTGATGGTGAAAAGAACAAATTTATAAACAATAACTTACAAAATTTATACCCTTTTGTCAAGGTATGTTTGCAAAATTAAGGCCGCGGAAGATTCATCTATTTTAGTAGAATTTTGACCAGCCATTTTAGAAGAAAAAATTTCATTGATAGTTTCAACTGGAATATCGGTTCTGGCTTCCAAATCTTCGGAAAATTCTATTATCTTTTCAGCAAATTCGTTTACTTCGCCATTAAAACTTACGGGTATGCCTACAATTATCTTTTCTACAACTTCTGTATTAACAATGTGCGCGAGTTCATTTAAAACACCTTCACCATTTAAAATAGTTTTTAAAGGTGTGGCTATTTTCAATAAACTATCACCCTTAGCCAAACCTATTCTCTTTTCGCCGTAATCAATTCCTAAGTAAATCATTGTAAACTTATATATAGCACTATTAGAGAAAAAACCAAAAACAAAAATTCGAAAATGGCTATTGGGTGCAATTTTAAATAGTAATTCCTAAGCCAATGATCATCTCCATATTTTTTTATTGTCTCTTTTAATTCATTGGGTTTCCAAGAAACAATAAAGTTTTTCGAAAAGCTGCCGTCTTTATTAGAAAAAAATTTGTAAGCCCTATTAGTAAAAGGCCATAACCATTGTATCCCCCAACCCATTCCGAAACTATCGTGTAGAAAATGAGCCAAAATAGTTAAAGAAAAAAGAGAAAACCAAACCCCTCCAAAATATATATAAACTAGTACAGCAACTATCAAAAAAGTTAAAGGAAAATGTGTTAATTCGCGATGATGCCCTTGAACCCTACCACCTATTCGTCCTCGCTTTGCTAATTCTACAAAAACATCTAAATCTGGCAACAAAGAAAAACCAGCACCAATCATTATAAGTTGTGGCGTTAATTCTATATTGAATATTTTAGAAACTAAAATCGAAAATAAAATACCTAAACCGATATCTAAAGTCATAAGGACTAATATTATTTCGTTAAAACCTCGGCACCCTTTTTGGTAACAACAATTGTATGTTCAAAGTGTGCAGCTAAACTTTTATCTTTTGTTTGATACACAAAACCATCCAAACCTAATTCTACCGCAGATTTACCAACAGCCACCATAGGTTCAATTGCAATAACCATTCCTTCTTTTAACATTGGTTCGTCGCCTTTACTGCCGTAATTAGGCAAAAACGGTTCTTCTTGTAAATTTTTTCCAACACCATGCCCCGTTAAATCTTTTACCACGGAAAATCTTGCAGCCTCCACATGACGCTGCATTTCGTAAGCGATATCACCCCAATAAACATTTGGTTTTATTAAAGTTATAGCTAAATCCAAATCACCTTCGGTTACCAATAAAAGTTGCGTAGCTTTTTCAGAAATTTCGCCCACACCAAAAGTTACAGCGCTATCTGTATGATAACCATTATAAAAAACTCCCAAATCTAAACTAATAATATCTCCATTTTTTAAAACTCTATCGTCGGGCACACCATGAACAACTTCGTAGTTTAACGAAGCACACAAAGTAGCCGGATAAGCTTTCTTAGCTCCAGCGGGTTTATAACCTTTAAAAGAAGGCTTAGCTCCATAACCTAAAACAAGTTTTTCGGCTAAATCGTCTAGGTAATTCAAACTAACGCCCACCTTTACTTCTAAAGCGAGCTCCTGTAAAACACGCGCCAGGATTTTTCCTCCTTGGCGCATGATTTCTATTTCTTCTGGTGTCTTTATGGCTATCATTCAATTTCTAGAGCTGTTTTTATACGCTCATGGATTTCGTCTATACTACCCATACCATCAACTTTAATCAACCTATTCGATTTTTCGTAATATTCAATCGCAGGCATAGCATCTGTATTAAACCAACTTAAACGCGAGCGAATTGATTCTTCGGTGTCATCGGCGCGGCCACGTTTAAGCAAACGCTTAACAGCTTCATCTTCTGTAATATCTATTAAAATAACTTTAATATCGGTTCTACCTAGCCAACTTAAAACTTTGTCTATTTCTTTGGCTTCGTCTAAACGGCGAGGTGAACCATCAATAATAATATTTTCTAGCCCATGAACACCATAAACTAGTTCTTTTTGCCACAAAAAAGCGGCGATCCATTCTGGTGGTAAACCACCAGTTGCTAAATCGGCTTTTATTTTTTTGCCAGCCACTGTATCGAATTCAGAAAGTTCACGAAAAAGATCGCCGGCGTAAATATAAAGACAAGGTTCTATAAGTTTTTTTAAAAGCTCAACCTGTGTACCTTTACCCGACCCCGACCTACCTAAAACAATTATGGTTTTAGAATTCATTAATTAGATTGTAGCAAACATCTAAAAATGATTAAATGGTAACCAATATGGACATCTCTAAATTCAAAAAAGAATTAACTTCTTTAAACCCCGAACAGCGCCAAGCGGTGGAAACTATAGATGGCCCGGTTATGGTTATTGCTGGGCCTGGCACAGGTAAAACTCAAATTTTAACTTTGCGCATTGCTAATATCTTAAACAAAACCGATACCAACCCAGAAAATATTTTAGCTTTAACATTTACTGAATCCGCCACTGCTAATATGAGGCGACGTTTGACTAGTTTGATAGGGACGCCTAGCTACTATATTAATATCCATACCTTCCATGGCTTTTGTAACAAAATTATTCAAGACTACCCAGAAAATTTTCCAAAAATAATTGGTTCCAATAATGCCAACCAAGTAGATCAAATTCAAATTGTTAGAAAAATTATAGACGAAAATAATTTTAAAAACTTAAAACCATTCGGCAATAAATATTATTATGTTACCGAAATTTTAAAAAATATCCGCCAACTAAAAAGCGAAGGTATTAATCCTTTAGAATTTAAAAATATAACTTCAAAAATAAACACCGAAGATATTAAAGAGGAAAAGAACACTGAACGTTTAAAGGAATTATCTTTGGTTTATAAAAAATACCAAGACGAACTTTCAAAGAAAAAATTATACGACTTTGAAGATATGATTTTAGAAACCATAGATTCACTTAAAAAGAATAAAGATTTTTTGTTAGATCTTCAGGAAAAGTACCAGTACATATTAGTAGACGAACACCAAGATACAAACGGCGCCCAAAACAAAGCTTTAGAACTTTTAACTAGTTATGATACAAACCCAAACCTGTTCGTTGTAGGCGACGAAAAACAAGCTATATATAGGTTTCAAGGTGCTAGTTTGGAAAACTTTTTATATTTTAAAGAAAAATTTAAAAAAGCCAAATTAGTAGAGCTTAAACAAAACTATCGTTCTACTCAAAAAATATTAGATGCTTCGCATAGTTTAATAGAAAAAAACCAAACCATACTTGCTGCAGTACAATTGAAAGCAAACCAAAAAACCACTGGTAGCAATATTAAAGTTATTTCTTTTGAATCTCCAGAATCTGAATATCTTTTTATAACTCAAAAAATAAAAGAATTACTAAAACAAAAAGTTGAGGCGCATAAAATTGCCATTTTATACAGAGAAAACAAAGATGCTTTTTCTTTATCTGATTTTTTAACCAAACAAAATATAACTCATGGTGTAGAATCCGATGAAAATATTCTAGAAGACATAGATATTAAAAAATTAAATATACTTTTTAAGGCTATAGAAAACTTTCCCTCGTTAGAGTTTTTAGCCCCAGCACTTCATTTAGATTTTTTAAATATTAATCCACTTGAAACTTTCCAAACCATAGAATCAAAAAATCCTAATAGTTCGCCTACTGTTTCTAATTTATTTAAAAAGATCGGCGAGTGGAAAAAATATAGCCATAACAATATATTTGTTAAGTTTTTCGAAAAAGTAATAAATGAATCTGGTTATTTAAAAAATTTACTAGCGGGGCAAAATTACAACGATAAACTAAATAAGCTTCATACTCTTTTTAGTGAAGTTAAAAAAATAAATTTTGCTAACCATAACTTCTCTTTACCAGATTACATAAACCATTTAGAAATTTTAAAAGAACACAACCTACCTATACAAATTAAAACAAAAACCCTGCCGGAAAATATTCGGCTTATGACAGCCCATCGAGCCAAAGGCTTAGAATTTGATTATGTTTTTATTATTGGCGCCTACAACGGCCACTGGGGCAATAAACGAAACATGAGCCATATTAAACTACCAATTAAAACCAGCTTTGATGCTAGTAAAATAGAAAAAAACGAGGACGAGCGCAGATTATTCTATATGGCCATAACTCGCGCCAAAAAAGAAGCTTTTATTACCTACTCAACAACTTCGTTCGATGGCAAAGAACAAGTCCCTAGCCAATTTATAAACGAAATTAACCCATCTTTAAAAGAAGAAATTGTTGCTAAACCAAACTCGGAAATTAAAAAGATTGTTTTAGTTTCAACTTCTAATAACGAAAAACCAAAAATAAATGAAAAATCTTTTGTGATTGATCTCTTTTTACACCGCGGCTTCTCGCCTACTTCTCTAAACAACTACTTAGATTGCCCTTGGAATTTTTTCTACAACAATTTACTGCGTATACCTAAAGCCCAAGCTAATTATTTAATTTACGGCAATGCCAAACACAAGGCTTTGCAGTTATTCTTTGACGAAAGAGAAAAAAACAAAAAAATAACTTATAAATTTATAATAGAAAAATTTATAGAAGATTTGCGAAATTACCCTTTAATGCCGAAAGATCACGAAGCCCTGCTTAAAAAAGGAATAGAAAGTTTAACGGCTTATTATAATTTTTATAAAGACTCTTTACCGCAAAAAACAGTTAACGAGCTTAATATAAAAGGCGTTAGTTTAAACTTAGGCAAACATGAAATTAAGCTAAGCGGAAAACTAGATAGACTTGAGTTAAAACCAAATAGCCCAGCTGTAACTGTAGTTGATTACAAAACAGGTGCGGCCAAAAGCCGTAACGAAATTTTAGGCAACACAAAAAACGCCGACGGTAATTACTTTAGGCAATTGGTTTTTTACAAATTACTTTTAGATTCATTGCCAAATAAAAAATATAATATGATGGCAGGTGCAATTGATTTTACCGAGCCTGACGATAAAAACAGATTTAAAAGAGAGGTTTTTGAAATTTCTAACGAACATACCAAAGAGCTAAAAGAAACTATCGTAAAATGTACCGATGAAATTTTAAATTTAAAGTTCTGGAATAAATTCTGCGGTGAAAAAGACTGTGAATATTGCGAACTAAGGAAGTTAATTTCCTAATTAATAATAAATAGAATGATCGCCAACTGAATGAAACCAAATAGCATTTTTCTTGGCAAACTCAAAAACTATTCTATTTTTACCATCTATACTAAAAGCCCAATATTCTTTTAGCTTACCGTGTAATTTATGAGTATCTAGCCTTTTATCAAAAAGATCTTTTCTGAAAATTTGTTCTTTTTCTTCCGCTAAAAGTTTTACTTGTTTTGGCAGTTTTTTATATTCCCTCTTAAACTTGGTGGAATAGTAAATCTGCATTGGGTAAGTTTACCTAAGAGTTTTAAGAGATTTTAAAATTTTACCCTTACCTTGCTGTAATTCTTTTCTACTCTCCTCTAGTTCTTTAGCTAATTTATCTTCCAACCAAGTTCTCAAAATAGCCCTAAAAAATTCGCTTTTGGTAGCAAAATTATTCTTCTTCATACTTTCTTCTACTGCTTGAACCATCTCTTTAGGTAAAGATATATTAACTATATTACGCATGTTTTTATTAAAAAATTAATTGTAACAAATTATGTTACAATTATACTCACACACTTAAGCGAAGTCAACACTCTATCCACAGTAACAGTGAAACTTAAGGTTTTGGAACAAATTCTGCGGCGAAAAAGATTGCGAACTAAGAAAGCTAATAAAATCTTGACAAAACTATAATTATTGTTATAATCGTTGCCAAAGCATAAAATGCTTTTTGATCCTTAAAAATTAAATACCTACCGAAAAGAAAGGTGGTCTAAATTGAAGATAGAACCTCGTGTTTACCAAGAGCTAGCCACTAAAGCCGCTCTGAAAGAATTACGTAGTCACTCTAAAAGAGCATTGGTTGTAATGGCTACTGGTTTGGGCAAAACCCTAACAGCTATATTTGTTACAAAGAAATTTCGTCCCAAAAAAACCTTGTTTTTGGTTCATAACAACCATATTCTGAAACACGCCCTTGATGAATTCGGCCTAGTTTTTGATGAAAGAAAAACTAGAATGGTTATATATAATGGCATGTCAAAGAACGGAGCAAAAGAAGGAGATATTGTTTTTGCCACTTGGCAGACCATGAGAAACAATCTTAAACAATGGTCACGAAATCATTTTGGTTTGATCATCGTAGACGAAGCCCATCACTCGGAAGCTGAAACGTATCGACCAGTAACTAATTACTTCACCGGAGCTAAGCTCGGTCTTACTGCTACACCTGACCGCGAAGATGGAGCAGACATTCGTAGCATCTTTGGTCCCGAAGTGATTAACATAACTCTAGAAGAAGCTATTGCCCGTAGTTGGCTTCCTAGAATTGAGTATCACGTTATTACCGACCAGAGTTTGGACGATAAAGTACTTCAAGAAATTACAGCTGAAATCCATGAAGGCAAGAAACGTTTTACCATGGCAGAAGTTAACCGCCGAATCTTTATAAGGAAACGTGACGAAGAAATCACGAGAATCATAAATGGTTATCTTGAAAAAGCAGTTGTATTTTGCGACTCAATTACCCACGCTGAAAGACTCAGTAAATCACTTGAACTTTCAGAAACATTTCATTCACGCAAAGGCAAAGACAAGAACGACTCTTGGAGTAAGAACCAAAAAGTTCTCGGAGCTTTGCATAACGGAACGGTTCGCAGGGTATGTGCAGTAAATGCTTTCAACGAAGGAGTTAATGTTCCATCTGTTGGATTGGTTGCATTCTGCCGAGTTACTGGAGTTTTGACTGTCTTTCGGCAACAACTTGGCCGCGGACTTCGTCCTGGAAAAGATAAGCTCATAGTTCTAGACTTTGTGGGAAATCTTGAGCGTATTCAGCTAGTACTTGAGATGATGAACAAAATTTCCAATCTTCACGAAGAATACACTTCTAAAAAAGAGATAGAACATGAAGGTTATACTAGACAAAAGTTTGAAGTGTCTGGAAAGGGATTTGAGTTCACTTTCTCTGATGAGGTAGTGGATTTAATGAAAGTTCTAGATCATTGCGAAAGAGAATTCTATACTACATGGGAAGAAGCGTCACAAGCCACACAAAAACTTGGTCTTAAAAAAGTATCCGAATACCGAGAGATGTATCGCAAAGATAACAAGTTACCACCAGATCCATCATATACCTATAAAAACTTTCCTAGTTGGAATGTTTTTTTAGGAAAGGGCGGTCCCAAGCGTACTGCTGAAAATGTGTATCCGACATGGCAAGAAGCTTCTAGAGCGGCGATAAAGTTGGGTATTAGAGATACGACAGACTACAAGAAGAACGAGAGATACAAGGAAGACCCTAGGCTACCATCAAATCCAAACAGTACCTATCCTGATTTTCCTGGATATGGAGAATTCTTACAAAATATTTTTTACCCAACTTGGCAAGAAGCTTCTAGAGCGGCGGTAAAGTTGAGCATCAAAACATCATCTGGTTATAAAAGTGGAGAATATAAAAAAGATAGAAAGCTACCATCAATACCTAGAATTACTTACCAAAACTTTCCGGGATGGTCAGTATTCTTAGACAGAACTGTTAGATATCCGACTTGGCAAGAGGCAGGAGTAGCGGCCATATCTCTAGGCATCACATCTGGACCCAAGTATCAAAGATACTACAAAAAAGATGAGAGACTCCCAAGTAATCCGGATGAGACTTATAAAGATTTCCCTGGCTGGATTATATTCTTGGGTGGATCCATTAAGTACAAAACATGGAAAGAAGCTTCTAGAGCGGCGATAAAGCTGAACATCATCTCAGGACCTATGTATACAAGATCATATAGAAATGATCCAAAACTTCCGGGTAATCCATATTATTTCTATAAGGATTTCCCTGGCTGGAAAAAATTCCTTGGCAAAGAGTAAATAATACCTTGCCTTCACTCCACGCACCAAAAACAGTGCGTGGATTTTTTTTATACAAAATTAATACTCCCTCAATTTATGAATCCTCTCGTGGCCACGTATTTTGTCTAAAGCTTTGGCTTCGATCTGCCTAATACGTTCGCGAGTTACACCAAACTCTTTACCCACTTCTTCTAAAGTGTGTGTGGCGCCATCTTCCAAACCAAAACGCATCTGCAATATTTTTTGTTCGCGTGGCGAAAGATCGTCTATTATCATTTTAATTTGATCGCGTAATAATTGTTGAGCCGCTACTTGCGAAGGCAATAAAGTTTTTTCGTCTTCTATAAGTTCGCCAAGTGTACTGTCTTCGTCACTATCGCCCACTGGAGATTCTAACGATACTGCTTCTTGTGTAATTTTTTGAATGTGCCTAACTTTGGTTACATCCATATCCATTTCTTGAGCAATTTCTTCGGCTAAAGGTTCTCGGCCAAGATCTTGAAGCAATCTCCTTTTTACCTGTGTGTATTTAGAAATCGTTTCCACCATGTGTACCGGAATACGAATTGTTCTGGCTTGGTCGGCTAAAGCGCGAGTTACTGCTTGGCGAATCCACCAAGTGGCATAAGTAGAAAATTTATAACCTTTGGTGTAATCAAATTTTTCTACGGCTTTGGTTAAACCAATATTTCCTTCTTGAATTAAATCGAGCAGTGTTAAATGCGAACTTCTACCAACATATTTTTTAGCAATCGAAACCACCAAACGCAAATTTGCTTGGGTTAGTTTTTGCCTAGCTTCCGCATCACCTTTTTCTATTCTTTTAGCAAGTTCAACTTCTTCTGGACCACGCAAAAGCGGCACTCTGCCAATTTCGCGTAAATATATTTGAACAGAATCAAACAAAGGTCCTAAACCCACATGATCCGATTTCTTTGTTTTTTCTTTGCCAGGTTCTAAAGTTTTAAGTCTCTCCTGCGCACTAATTATTTTTATATTTATAGATTCTAAGTGAGTATACAAATACTCCAAACCAGAAATATCTTGTTCGATATTTGGAAAAGTTTGAATAATTTCTGATTCAGTAATAAAACCCCTGCTTTTACCACGTCTAACTAAATCGGCTAATTTTTCTTCGGTAACAACCGGAGTTTTAGCTTTATGGCTTGGCTTAGCCTTTTTAACTTTAGAGGTTTTTTTAGAAACCTTTTTTGGTTTAGATTTCTTTATTTTTTTTATCTTTTTCTTTTTTGGCATAGAAAAATTTACGAGAAAATATCGTTCTGAGTAGCATCCCGCCAGAGGCGGGCAGGTATGGAGTTTACCTGCCGTAGGCAGGAAGACTTTTGATACAATAAAGAGGCTCCATATCGTCTACGAAGAACGATATTTTATTTTATATATTTAATAATTTTTGAGAAAGTTCGCCAAATTCCTTAAGCAAAAGATTCAAAGCTTGGCTGTCGCCATCGGCTTCAGCTTTTTTAATATCGGCTTGAATAACTTTAAGCTTAGACTGCAAACTTTGTTTTTTTAAACTAACAAGAGTTCTAGCAAATTCGTCTTCCGGATCAATATTAAAATCGGCTATTAGTTCGCTCATAGCAATCAAGCGAGAATCAGCCGAATCCGGAATTTTGGTTCCGTCATTTGCCAGTAGACTTTGGGCCAGCGAAAATAAGTTTGGCTGGGAGAATAATTCTAGCTCCTCATTGCCAAGGCGGCCTTTTAAGTCTGGATATCTTAATAGTAAAGATAGCAGATACTCTTCTTGACGTAAACCCGGCAAATCTTTTGGAGAAGCAATAACCTTAGAAGAAAGTATACTGGGAGCCTGTAATGTGGAGTTAAAATCCTGAACAGGTAATTGTTTTAATTCCAAATTTAAAACATCCCTTGCTACACCAACTCTATGCGAAAGTTCTTCTAACCAATAATCTTTATCTAACGGAGAAACAATACTTTTTATAAACGGCAAAACATTTACTAAAACATTCTTTTTAGATTCCAATGTTCCAGAAAAATCTTTTAGCGATCTATTTATAATATGAGCTAAGTATGGCACGGGTTTTGAAACCGACTCGCTCCAAAGTTTTGGATCTTCTTTTACAGCGTCCGCCGTATCTTTACCCGAGGGAATAGAAATTACCGAAACATTAAGCCCCGAAGCAATTGCCATGTTCACACCTTTTTTTAAAGCAGAATCTCCTGCATCATCGGCATCAAACGCTAGCATTAATTTTTCTGTGTATCTTTTAATTATTCTGGCATGCCCCACACCAAAAGCCGTACCACAAGTTGCCGCAACATTTTTTACACCAGCTTGGTGCGACATTAAAACATCCATTGTACCTTCCAGCAAAATACAGCCCTCGTTTCTAATATATGTTCTAGATTTATCTAAACCATAAAGTGCCTGCGATTTATCGTATAAAATTGTACTTGGAGTATTAACATATTTTCCCGCATCTTCGTGCACAGTTTTACCTTTTACTTTTTCAAAAATTCTTCCGGTAAAACCAATCACCTGCCCTTGGCTATCGGCTATGGGAAACATTATTCTGTGTCTAAACCTATCGTGATATTCGCCCGTTGTTTCGCTTTTTACTGCAAGTCCCGATTTATCTATTTCATCATCGGTATAACCCTCACTACTTAAAAAGTTATGCAATGATTGCCAAGTATCGGGTGCCCAACCAATTCTAAAACTAATTAAAGATTCTTTGGTTACACCTCTATCTTTTAAATATTCTCCAGCTAGCTGACCCTGCTTTGATAACAACTGGCGTTCAAAAAATTTTGTAGCAAGTTCCGAAATTTCGTAAATTCTTTTTCTCTGCGAACCCAACTCTACATCTTGGTCGCGTTTTATTAATTTAACTCCAGCTTTTTCGGCCAACATTTTTAAAACATCATAAAATTCCAAACCCTCCATTTTTTGCACAAACGAAAAAACATCACCACCTTCACCACAACCAAAACAATGCCAAATTTGCCTAGCAGGTGTTACCACAAAAGAAGGGGTCTTTTCGTGATGAAACGGGCACGAGCCTTTCCAGTTGGCACCAGCTTTTTGCAATTTTAAATAGCCCTGAATAACTTCGGCGATATCTAAGCGATTTTTAATATCTTCTACTTGAGAATTCATATTATATTTGCATTATGTATCAGTAAGCAAAAATAAAAAAGAGGTTCCTGTTTAGGAACCTCTTAAGGTACTGCTTACTTGTAGCTATTACTGGACGACCGGCGCGAACGTTTCGCTGATGCCAGCCGCCCGTTTGGCGTGTTCTGGACCGATGGCAGGCCCGTCTTCGGAGGGATTGTGGTAACCGTTGCCGTTGATCTTCGCGTGACCATTGGTCTCGGGCTCAACAACCTTCTTGCCAAAGTCGATGTTCACCAGCAAAGCCCTCACCCCGAAGCATACGGAGACAAAGTCCCTGCCAGTTTCAACGGGGGGTTCGAAGCCGATGTGATTCAGGATGCTCCGGAATTCTTTCTCCGGAAAATTCTCAGCACCCTTGAAGAGAGTTGCGAGAAGATTCCTCACCACATCTGCCTCACCCTGCATCTTCAAAGCATTCTCGAGCCAAACCACAGGGGAAAGCAGAAGCCCTACTCGGGATGCCGCTCTCAACTTGTTGATGGCGACACCATCGAAACCATAGGTGTCCTTCAGCTTGGCGATCTCTGCAGCCTCTGTCTGGTACCTCTCTCGAGTGTTTTTCTTGGTCTCGTCGTCACGGCTGTAACGAGCCAAGCCATGTTCGTTTAGGTAGCAGGTCACCCAGTACTTTATTTTTCGTCCGTGTTCGTCGACACCCTCGTACTCGAACGAATCGCCGTCGCGGAGCACCATGCAGGGATCAGCTTCCAGAGCCTCTTCGTAGAGGTCAGTCATGATCTTGTCCCCAGGGATAAGGATCGCGATCTGCTGTTTGCTCCACCGGAGCATGATCTCTTCTTTCCCGATGACCGTCATCGGATTGAGACGGGTGTTTCTTTGAACTTCCGCCTTCTCCAACCTCTCAACCAACTGCCTCGAAGAACTCATAGGAACCTCCCATTGAAAAACATTTAAATAGCGACCGTCATAGGCCGTCGCCGCCTATTTTATAAAAAATGAACTATGGTTATAGTATAGTCTATATTAAAGGTATTGTCAATAGTCAACCTAAACCTCTTGTTTTGGCAAGTAAAACCTGATAAACTCGGGTCTATGAGATTGTACGAACTATATATTGTTTTAAAGCCAACTTTAAACGAAGAAGGCGTTAATAAATTTGTTTCCGAAACAACCGATACTTTAGCAAAAAGTGGTTTTGGGATCACATACTCTAAAATAAAATTAGGAGAATATTTACCATACCCTATTAAACATTCTATGCAGGGTAACACTGTAGATTTAGAACTTTCTGGTGGAGAAGAAGCTATCTTTCCTAAAGAAGTTGAAACTCAATTACGCCACGGCGAAAATGTTTTGCGCTATATGCTTATTGCCAAGACAGAAAAAATGTTAAAGAAGACAAAATCGTTACCTGTATTTGAACCTCGCCAATATAGAACAGAAAGAAAACCTGCTCCTGTTTTCGAGACCGCTCCTGTAGTTGAACAAAAACCAGAAGTTGTAGAAATGAATACAGAAGAAGTTGATAAAAAATTAGAAGAATTACTTAAGTAGTAAAACTAGCTTCATTAGCTTCATTAGCTTGTTAGGAATTTTCTAAAAAGCTAAAAGCTAAAAGCTAAAAGCTAAAAGCTAATTAATGAATCTTAACAAAATATTTGTTCTTGGTAATTTAACCCGAGACCCAGAAGTGCGTTCGCTACCATCAGGCGGAACTGTCGCAAGCTTTGCAGTTGCTACCAACAGAGTATGGAACGACAAAAGCGGACAAAAACAACAAGATACTCAGTTTCATAATGTTGTTGTTTTTGGCAGAATGGCTGAAACCTGTGCCAAATATTTAAACAAGGGCAAAATGGTTTTAGTAGAAGGTAGAATTCAAAACCGAAGCTGGGACGCAGCCGATGGCACAAAAAAATACAGAACCGAAGTTGTCGCCGAAGCTATACAGTTAGGACCCAGAACAGCTGGTGAGACAAGCGGAGCAAGTTTTACATCTAGCAGACCAAATACTCCAGTAGCAAATAAACCCCAAGAAAGAAGTCAAAATCAAAAAGAAGAAAACATACCAATAATAGAACAAGATGCCGAGGAAGTTGACATTTCGGACATTCCCTTCTAATATTGTCTATACTAAGAAATTCATAGAAAAACATGGCATATAAACCAACACATAAAAAAGCAAAGGTAGAAAAAAAGCAGTGCTATTTTTGCACGAACGATATTGACGTTGTCGATTTTAAAGAAGCAGCTGGGCTTAAAAGCTTTTTAACCCACCAATATAAAATCGCTTCTAGAACTCGTACTGGCAATTGTTCTAAACACCAACGCCGAGTGGCTAACGCTATAAAGCGATCCCGCATTGCCGGCTTGCTACCGTTTACACAACACGTAAGATAAATAAAAAACCCTCCGAACAATATCGGAGGGTTTTTGTTTAAAGAACATCAACCATTCTACTTCTAATATAGGCACGCAACTTGGGCAAAGCCCTTTCCTTTATTTGACGAACTCTTTCTCTTGTTAGTTTTCTAGTTCCTTTTTTATCTTTCAACTCTGTAGCTATTTGTTCTAAGGTTTGAGGAGGAGCTCCATCTAAACCAAAATAACGCCTTATAACCCTAGCTTCTCTATCATCCAAACGGAGTTTTATACCATCGGAAATAATAGTACGTATCTCGCTAACTTCTATAGATTCTTCTACAGACTGACTGTTATCCGTTAAATAATCTAAAAAAGTATTCAGACTGTCGTCTTCAAGCCTTTCGTCTAAAGAAACCGGCTTTTGTGATATCATCCTAAGATCTTCAATATTATCAATCTCTTTGTATGCCTCAGTAATTTCTTTTGTAGTTGGAGCGCGTCCCAAGACTTGAGTCATTTTTTTATCTATCTTACCCAATCTAATCAGTTCACCAACTTTATTTGTTGGCAAACGAACTATACGAGAATGTTCCGCTAAAGTCTGAAGAATTCCTTGCCTTATCCACCAGACAGCATATGAAATAAGTTTAAAACCCTTTGTTCCATCAAATCTCTTAGCTGCCACAATAAGACCCATATTACCGGCTTGAATTAGATCAGGGAGAGATACACCATTACCCACATATTCTTTAGCAATACTAACAACAAAGCGAAGGTTTTTCGAAACAAGTCTTTTTAGAGCTTCCTCGTCTCCATTTTTTATATCCCTTGAAAGTACTTGTTCTATCTCTGCTGAGAGACCTCTTGAATTTTCTATATCATTAAAATAAATTAACAATTCAGACTCATCATCAAAAACTAATTCGGCAGCCTGACGTTTACGAGGCATACGAACCTCCTTTTATTAAAGAACCTTGTATAACAATTTTTGAATATTAAAACAAAAACCCCATATAGTCAAAAACCCTCCGATATTGGTCGGAGGGTTTTTGTTTAGGCTGTTAAAGCTGTTTGAGCGTCTATAGATTTCTTTTTTATTTCTTCTAATATCTGTAAAGATGTTTTAACGTTTTCTTTTAAATAGGCTACTGTGGCTTCTGTGCCCTGCCCTATTTTCTGCCCAGAGTATTGATACCAAGAACCAGATTTATCTAGCACACCCAAGCGCACACCTGTTTGCAAAATATCCGCGAGCGATGCAATACCTTGGTTATACATAATATCAAACTCTGCTTGCCTAAAAGGCGCGGCTACTTTATTTTTTACAACTTTTACACGGACACGGTTTCCAACAATTTCTTCTTTGCTTTTTAATTGCGCGATGCGGCGAATATCCATTCTTACCGAAGAAAAAAACTTTAAAGCATTTCCACCCGGAGTAGTTTCTGGGTTGCCAAACATAACACCAAGTTTCATTCTTATTTGGTTTGTAAATATAACTGTTGTTCCGCTTTTAGAAGCAATGTTTGTAAGTTTTCGAAGCGCCTTAGACATTAATCTTGCTTGCAAACCCATTTGCATATCGCCCATCTCGCCATCTATTTCGGCTTGAGGAGTTAATGCTGCTACAGAATCTACAACCACAACACCGACCCTACCAGATTTTACCAAGGCCTCCACAATGTCTAATGCTTGTTCACCATTATCTGGTTGTGAAACCAAAAGATCATCTATGTTAACACCAATCTTTTTAGCATAGTCTGGATCAAGTGCGTGTTCAGCATCAACGAAAGCAGCTAAACTACCACGTCGCTGTGCTTCGGCTACAATATGCAAAGTTAGAGTTGTTTTACCAGAGCTTTCCGGGCCATATATTTCTACTACCCTTCCTTTTGGTATTCCACCCACACCCAAAGCCAGATCCAAAGAAATTGATCCTGTTGGAATCGCATCAACATCTACTTTTGGTGCATCGCCCAAAGCCATTATGGAACCTTCTCCAAAACGTTCTCTGATTTCTTTTACGGTTTCTTGTAAACCCTTACTATTTGATTTTACAGGAAATTTTTCTTCTGGAACTATATTTTTTTTAGCCATCAATATTTAGCTTTTAGCTTCTAGCTTCACTAGCTTTCAAAATTTACTAAAAGCTAACGAAGCTAACAACTAACGAAGCTGTGTTTATGGATTATATGTTACCCGTCTAATTATTTTATTTTCTTTACCAAATCTACTTACTGCCTTTATCTCGAATGTATTGATTCCATTAAGTAATTCCACTTCCTTAATAAAAGATCCATCCTCTGTCATCAAGACTATTTCATTATTTATAGTTAAGACTGAATCTTCCGAAACTTTTCCTTTAAACTCCATCTTAGGATTATCCACAATAGTATCGCTTCCAATAGGATAATTCAAATTTAAATCTGGTTTTTCTAAAATAACTTTAAACTGCCAACCGATATAAAATAGCACAAAAACTCCGATAACTCCCAAAACAACCCACCTGAAAGAAAATTGTTTTAGAAAATTTATTTTATTTAAGGTTTTATTACCTTGTTTGGGTAAATCAATTTTGCAAATCTGCTGCCATTCGTTTTCATATCTTAAAGCTAATTCGTTTTCGTCTAAGCCAACCACTCCGGCATATTTTTTTAAAAAACCTTTAACATAAACCCCCGAGGGCAGATCGCACCACTCACCTTTTTCAATTTTTTTTAAATGCTTCGCCGGAATTCCTGTTTTTGTAACCAAATCCCCGAAAGAAATCTTTAAAAATTTTCTTCTTTCTGTTAAATAATCATTGAGCTTTAAATTGTCTTTAGTTTGAGCTATGGGCACGATAGTATGTAAAAATATTTACTTTAGATTAACACCGCAATATTTTGTAAGCAAGAAAAAACCACCCGCGTTGGGTGATTTTAAACATATCAAGGTTTAACCTTGATATTAGTTAAATAGTTTCACTTGACTTATCAAGTTCGGAATCTAGTTGTTGATCTTCTGCAGATGTTTCAGCTTTTACCAAAACTTCCCTTGGCTTAGCACCTTCCCCTGGGCCAATCATACCTTGAGCCTCTAGAATATCGAGTAATCTGGCAGCGCGTGCATAACCTACGCGTAATCGACGCTGCAATAGCGAAGCCGAGGCTTTACCTGCCTGCATAATAGCTTCTTTGGCTTGAGGCAAAAGTTCGTCATCATCTTCGCCATTAGAATCCATACTACTTAAATCTACGCCAGCCAATATTGGTTTATGATCGGAAACAGCTTTTTCCAAACCAAGAGCTTCGTCTGGGTTGGTATCTGGCGCATCTTCGGGTAAATTAGATTTTATAAACCCAACAACTTTTTTAACTTCTTTTTCCGAAACGAAAGTTCCTTGAATACGTTTTGGCTTTGGTGAATCGGAAGTTACAAAAAGCATGTCGCCCATACCCAAAAGTTTTTCGGCACCAGCAGAATCTAAAATTGTTCTTGAATCTATTTGCGAGGCCACCGCAAAAGCTATGCGTGTAGTAATGTTAGCCTTAATTAATCCGGTAATAACTTCTACCGATGGACGCTGGGTAGCTAAAACCAAATGGATTCCAACTGCGCGAGCCATTTGAGCCAAACGAACAACAGTAGCTTCAATCTCTCTACCATATGTAGACATTAAATCGGCAAGCTCATCTATTATAATAACCAAATAAGGCATTAAATCGTCGCCTTTTTTACCATCTATTTGAGAATTAAAACTACCAATATCTCTTACGCCTTTTTCCGATAGCACTGTATACCTTCTTTCCATTTCGGAAACTGCCCATTTTAAAGCAGATACAGCTTTTTTAGGTTCCACAATAACTGGTGTTAATAAATGAGGAATACCATTATATAAAGTTAATTCAACTCTTTTTGGATCCACCATTATAAAACGTAAAATTTCTGGAGAATGTTGATACAGTAAATTAACTATTAAAGAATTTATGGCAACACTTTTACCAGAACCCGTGGCTCCTGCAATAAGTAAGTGAGGCATTTTTGTTAATGCCGACCAAGTTGACCTACCCGAAACATCTTTACCTAAACCAATATTTAAAAAGTTTTTATGTTCCGATGCCTCAAAGCCTTGAAGCAAAGCCTTTAAACGCACAACCATCGATTTTTGATTTGGTATTTCTATACCCACCAAAGACTTCCCTGGAATCGGCGCCTCTATTCTTAAAGACTCCCCACCCAAAGCCAAAGATAAATCCTTTTGCAAAGCTAAAATACTGGCAAGCTTAACTCCCATTGCTGGCTTTAAGGTAAATTGTGTAACCGCAGGCCCAATATTAACCTCCGACATTTCTACTGGAATATTAAAATTCTCTAAAGTTTTTTGAATAATTATGGCATTACCCTTAATGTCACCGGTAACCGGCATCGAACCTTCGTCTTCTAATAAATCGAGTGGTGGAAATTTGTAATTAACAGACAAAGGTAAAACACTAAACCCGCTGGCCATGTCTTGTTTCTTTTTTGGAGCTTCGTCTGTTTTTGCTGCAAGCGCGTTACCTTGTGGAGAATTTATAGTAACAGTATCACCAGCAGGTTTTGGGGCTTCTGCTTTTTTAACAGCTACTTGTGGTAATTTTGCTTTATTCGCCAATGTTGCAATTTTTGTTACCAAACCCTTTTCTAAAACTAGTTTCTTTTCTGAAATCATTTCACCGTTTTCATCTGCCTTAAACGTAACCTTTTCTTTTATTTGGTCTTTAAGTGGCAAGCGAAAAACAATTAACATGGCTGAAAAGAAAAATGCTATAAAAAATACTAGCGAACCCCAAAAACCAAACATTTGCATAAACGGCCAACTAAAATAATATCCAATATTTCCACCAGCATGGTTATTAGAAAAAACTTCCATCATTCCTAAAAAACTTAAAATCAAAAGATTGCCACCAATTATAGTGGAACCCAATATTTTTTTCTTATCGGAAGTTAAAATAAAAAACGACATTAAAAACATTGTTAAGGGCACAAAGAAACTGCCGGAGCCAAACAAATAATCGGCGCCACTGGTGATGGCTTCCGAAAAAGATCCAGACAAGCCAAAAAAAGCTAAAGTTGTTACCAGAGCCACAGCTAACAATAAAACGCCTGCAACGCTTCTTTTGACGCCTGATTCTAAATGAAGCCAAGAAGTTTCCTTTTTTAGCTTTTTTGTTTGAGGTTTTTTAGGATTTTTAATATCCTCTTTTTCTTTTTCAGCTGGCATTAGGTTGAGTATATTACTAGAAAATAATAACACAGAAAAATAGCTTACAAAAGAAGAATTGACAGTTTTTTAGGTAATTGCTAAATTACTACCCAGATCTTTTCTGTGCTGTGCCCTCGTTCAATGGCAGGACACCACCTCTAAACGAGGAGGCTATCGGGGTTCGACTCCCTGGGGCACAGCCAAATTTTGCGTGGGGGCATAGCTCAGATATGTAGGAAGAGCTACCGATTGCCAATCGGTAGGTCGTGGGTTCAAATCCCGCTGCCCCCACCAAAAATTATACCGGCGGCAGAGTTGCCGAAAGGAGAAATTCCATAAGTAGGAATTTCTTGTAGTTCAGTGCTCAGCCCACCTTAGGCGTTGACGGAAACGTCGGGTCACTGCTACACAGCTCTGTCGCCACAAACAAATCCCGCTAGGCAAAAACGCTAAGCGGGATTTTTATTTTGGAACGGTTTGGCGGCACATCATAGAGACAACACCACAAATACGATCGTCAATTTCTGTTAAAGGTGTCTTAAGAGTATTTTGATAAATAAAACAATCGGATGAAAAAGTGTTAGTTTCTAAAAACATTGCCGCAACGCTAATAAGGTTACAGATATGCCTAACCAACCAAAGTTGCCCAAACCCATTATTCTCTGCTAGTAAAATAGTCGGACTTCTGCTGTTGTTATAGAATGCTTTAGCGTAAACATCGCCGTCTCTATAAATAGTAAGAAAAACAACACCTCCAGATTCTTCAACAAAAAAAGTAAAACTCCTTCCAAAAATATTCATCTCTGGAAATGTTATTAAAACCTCACCAAGAAAAGTTCCAACCTCATGACCGTTGTTGATTTCTATATCAACTTTTATTAGCACTTTAAACCTCCTTTTTTAAAGAGCAAACTTATTTATATGCTTTTATAAACTTTAAAATTCTTGCCTCGTCAAAATAATCAAACTTATCTAACCTGCCCCAAGCCGCCAAAGAAATTAATTTATCACTACTGGTTCTGGGAGTTAAAATTACACCGGTTTTATAATTGGAAACTATTTTGCTTAAACTTTCAACCATTTCTGGTGGAGCATCTGGGTGGTAAGAAATCCAAACACCACCATCTTCTAGATTAGCTATTAACGTTTGATCTGGTAATTCTTCTGTATAAATTCCCCAATTAGCTTTGTCGGCATAATGCCAGCCAGAAACTGGCGGATTTGTAAGATATAATCCCGGTAATGGATCGCCCGGTTTTATAATTTCATTAGGTTGGATAGACACAGCTTCACCTGGTTTTTCCGAAGGCGATTTTAAAAACCAAAAAGCACCTAGTGCAATTATTAAAATAACTATTAAAATTATTATTCTTTTTTTATTCATTAAGTTATTTTAAATATTTATCTATTACAACTTTAAACTGAGTAAACGGATCATTTCTATCTACACCAACAACTTGTTCGCCGTTTATAAATGTTCCTGGCGTACCAGTAACGCCAACCGAACGGCCATAATCGGTGTCATCCTTAACAGTTTGAACATATTTGCCTGTGTCTAAACAAGAATCAAAATCTGCTGTATTTAAACCAAGTTCGCCGGCAAAGGTTTTTAAATTTTCTTTACTAAAAGCACCTTCATTTTCTCCTTTTTGCCTATTTAACAACAAGTCATGATATTGCCAAAACTTTCCTTGATCGTTAGCACACCTTGCTGCTTCGGCTGCCCAAAAAGATTCAGGACCCAAAAAAGCAAAATCTCGCCACTGCACCTTAACTAGCCCTTTTTTTACATATTCTTCTCTTAGTATTGGTTCAACTTGAGTAAAAAAAGCTTCGCAATATGGACATTGATAATCCGCAAATTCTATTATGGTTATTTTTGCATTTTCATCTCCTAAAACAGGCAAGTTACCTAAATCAACCTTAACGGGCTTCGTACCAACTTGAGCTGTGGTATCTATATTTCCTGTACCCCTAAACCAAACAGCCCCCGCTATTAATAAGCCGGCTACTACAATAGAGAGCGGGACCGAAAGAGAGCTTTTTACAGATTGAGTGGTTTCTTGTTGTGGTTCCATTTGATAATGGTATTTAAATTATTTAAGAATCTTAGCAAGAAAAAATACAAATAAGCAACTATTCGGAAACAATAATGAAAACTTGTTTTAAATCCTTAGAATTAAAGAATGGTCGCACTAAAGCTTTTTTAAAAGGATCAGAATCGCTATTACTAACCTTAACAACCTCTCCTACTAAAAAACCACCTTTAAAAAAACCATCCAACCCAGAACTTAAGAGGATCTGCCCACTTATTAATTCCGATTCTTTTAAAACAAGATCTAAATTAAGCACGCCACTAGCAGAACCCGTTATTACACCCTTAACCCCACTGTCTTCGGAAGCAACCGTAACTTTATTTTGAGCTGATGTTACTAAGGTAACCCTACTCTCTTTAGCAAAAACTTCCTTTATCCGACCAACTAAAATATTTCCAGAAAGAATTACCGAATCACCCACACCAACCCCATCTTTAAAACCTTTATTTACTAATAAAGAATCACTAGCTTGGAATGGGTCTAGCGAAAGAGTGTCTGCAAAAATTATTTTTTTAGATTCTTTTTGGCCCAAACTTAAAGCTTTACGCAAAAAATCGTTTTCTTCTTTTAACTGCAGAATTTTAAAATATTCTCCCCTAAAAAAATCTCTTTCACTTTTTAAAAAGATATTTTCTTTTATTAAATCTCTTACACCAAAAATATTTTTAAATAAAAAACTGCTTTCCTTGCCTAAATAAAAAACCGATCTTGTAATTGGAGCCACTCCAAAACGATTTAGTAAATTTACAGAAAAATTAAAAAAACCAGCTTTATCTAAAAAAAATAAAATAGTCGCTGTAAAAAGGGTTATAGCAATTTTCTGCCAATTAGACATAATTAATCTTTTGGCGCAGTAACATAATCCCTCGAAGCCAAAAGTTCTTTGTATTTTTCTGTATCTTCTAAAATTATCCCCGTGCCACGAGCCACGGCAGTTAAGGGATCATCGGCAACTTTAACAACAATTCCCGTTTCTTTATTTATTAATTCATCTATACCACGTAACAAGCTACCACCACCGGCCAAAACAATTCCACGTTTCATAATATCACCTAAAAGTTCCGGCGGAGTTTTTTCAACAATTTCGCGAACCATATCTACAATAGTTTTAACCGATTTTGATATAGCTTTTTTTACATCTTTTGAGGTTACTATAACTTCTTTTGGTAAACCAGTTATTAAATCGCGGCCACGCATAACAGTTTCCAATTTTTCGCTTAAATCTACTACACTACCAACTGCTATTTTAATTTCTTCTGCTGAACGAGGCCCCAAAAGCAAGCTATGATCGTCCCGAGCCATCTGAATAATATCTTCGTTTAATTTTTCTCCCGCTACCCTTAAACTTCTTCCAGCCACTAAGCCACCCAAAGAAATAACAGCAACTTCGGTGGTACCGCCACCAATATCTACAATCATATTACCAAGTGCCTCCTGTACAGGTAATCTAGCGCCTAATGCCGCAGCCACGGGTTCTTCTACTAACATAACCTCTCTAGCGCCGGCGTTGCGCGCAGCTTCCTCGACAGCTCTTTTTTCTACTTCGGTTACACCCGATGGAATTCCAATAACAACCCTTGGCCGAGGCACCATATAAAAAGATTCTCCATGAACTTTTTGGAAAAAATGTTTAAGCATTTGTTCTGTCACTTCAAAATCGGAAATTACTCCGTTAGCCAAAGGCTTAATAGCTATAATATGATTAGGAGTTCGCCCCAACATTTTTTTAGCTTCCCTACCAATTGCCAAAACTTGCCCTGTTTTTTTATTAACCGCAACTAAAGAAGGTTCGTTAACAACAATACCTCTATCCTTAACATAAATAAGGGTGTTGACTGTTCCCAGATCAACACCTATATCTTTAGCAAAATGACCAAAAAATTTATTCAGTAAATACATAAAAATCTACTCTAACCTTTCCAACCAAGAAGACAATTCATCCAATTTAACCATCTCTACTTTATCACTACCTCTTTCTTTTATTTCTACACTATCTTTAGCCAAAGTTTTATCGCTAACAATTACTCTATAAGGAATACCAATTAAATCTGCATCCGACAACTTTACTCCAGCAGACTCTTCGCGATCATCCCATAAAACATCCATATTCTTTTGGGCTAAAGATTTATATAATTTTTCGGCTTCATCTTTAGCGCCACCCAAAAAAGTAAGGTGGATCAAAAATGGAGCCACACTTTTTGGCCACTTCATTCCAGCTTCATCATTAAATACTTCGGCCAAAACTCCAACCAAACGGCTCATACCTATACCATAACTACCTAAATATGGTGGATTATCTTTACCATCGGAATCTTTAAAATTAATTCCCATTTTTTCGGAATATACCGTACCAAATCTAAAAATATTTCCAACTTCAATGGAGCTTGCTTCTTCAACTTGTCCGCCACACTTTGGGCAAGCTTCGCCAATTTTATGTGTATAAATTTCTTTGTTTTGTGCCCAATCACATTTATCGCAAAAATAAATATTATCTTCACCTACTGGGCTTACTAGCTGAAATTCGTGTGTATGCCCAGAAGTAAAAACTCCACCCGAAGCTTCAACCACCTTAACATCTTTTAATCCAACCCGATCAAACACACGTAAGTATGCATCTTTAACTTCCCAATAAAATTTATCTAAATCGTCTTGAGTAGCGTGCAAGCTATATAAATCTTTCATTATAAATTCACGGCCACGCAATAAACCAGATTTCGCCCGAGGTTCGTTTCTAAACTTGGTAGAAAAATGATAAAGCTTTATTGGTAAATTCTTGTAACTTAAAGAATTTTTGCGAACAACATCTAAAAATATTTCTTCGTGTGTAAACGAAAGTCCATATTCTTTTTCATCTACGGATTTAAACTGATACATTATCTGTTTAACGTTTGGATCCGCCCAGCGACCAGTCTCATTCCAAACATCGCGTGGATGAAGCAGTGGCATTAAAATTTCGCCACTACCAACAGCATTCATTTCTTCGCGAACAATCTGTTCTATTTTTTGATAAACCCGCCAACCTAAAGGCAGGAAGGTGTAAGAACCAGCCATAAGCTTGTCTATAAAACCACCACGAATTAACAAACGAGCATTTGTGGCTGTTTCGTCCTTTGGATCGTCCCGACGAGTATTTATAAACGATTGAGAGTAACGCATAAAATAAATAGTCTAGATTCTAATAATTGATAGATTTTAACACTCCATTCGACACCTGACAATTATTTTGACAAAAAATAAACTAAGTGTTATTTTATTAAAGTTCTTTCAAACACACTAAACGGGGAGAAAATTGTTATGAGGCATATAATCGGCTCTATGACACTAGAAATTTGCAGACTCTTAGTAAGACTAGACGACTTGTTTATAGGCACACTGGATGGTTGGATGCCCATAGCAAAAGCTGAACTGGAATATGTGAAGCCGAAAAAGATCCATGGCCATACCAAAGAAGCCAGAATAAAGATTTTTCCCGAACACTGGCCGGCTGAATCGGAGATCTTCTGTAAACTATGTAAGACTGGAAATATCTGGAGTATTTGCGAAGTTACAATAAAAGCCCTTCATATACACAATACAGAAATTGGGGGAATTGATATAACTATGCCTGTATGTGTGGGCCAAATACTAATGCCCCACGAAACAAAATCTCCAAGTTCAGATGTAGTAACAAGTATAATATTAAGAAAAAAATCTCAAACCAAGTTGTGTTGTTAAAAGAGTAAGCCTCGACCTTTGTCGGGGCTTTTTATATATAGCATGAAAATCAAAACATCAATCCGAGTAGCATCACGGAGATGACCGATTCTACAATTGAGAGGCCTCCGTGTCGTCTGCGAGGAGTGATATTTTGATAAAGTATTAGAAAAATTTAACTATATCTTTCCAAGTTACAAAAAACATTAGTGCAAGTAACAAAATAAACCCAGCAACGTTTACTGTATTTTCAAATTTTTGGCTTAAAGGCGAGCCCTTTATTTTTTCTATGATTAAAAACACTAACCTGCCACCATCAAGCGCCGGAAAAGGCATTATGTTTAGTATAGCCAAATTAACAGAAAGTATGGCTACTAAATTTAACAAATAAACTATACCCATGTTGTAAGCCTCGCCCGTTAAAGAAGCTATGCCTATTGGCCCTGTAATTTCACCCATTACCCTGCCCTCAATAAATAAAGTTTTAAAAAATAAAAGTAGTGCGGATCCGATCATCCAAACCATAAAGCCTAAATCTTTTAATCCGCTCCATAAAAATAAGTACCACGGCGATTTAACCAAACCAGTTTTAGCTAGAGCCACACCCAAAGCACCTTCGTTTTCTGGCGGGTTAACACGTGGAGTAATTTTAATATCTATATTTTCTTTGCCTCGCAATAAAACTAAATTTATTTCTTTTCCGGCTTCGCTTTCTACAAAAGATCTAAATTCGGAAACTTCGGGAAATGTTTTTAATGTGCCATCGGTTAACTTTATACCCATAACAGAATCACCCACTTTAATACCATTACTTGATGCGGGAGAATTTTCGGAAAGTGCAGTTATTTGAATTTTAATATTAGTAGCTTTAGCACTATTTGTTTCATCTAAAATCATTGGCCTGCCCATTAAATTTCCGAAACTTAATAGCACATAGGCTAAAACCAAGTTCATAAAAACACCGGCACAAACTATTTTAGCTCGTTTAGATATTTTTAAAGACGAAAAACTACCAACTTCGTTTCTGTGTTCGCCAGATTCACCAAATATTTTTACAAAACCGCCAAAGGGAATTAAATTAAAAGAAAAAACAGTATCGCCCCTTTTTATAGAGAAAATTTTAGGCGGAAAACCAAAACCAAATTCCTCCACCTTAGCGCCGGCGCGCTTAGCAGTTATGTAATGGCCATATTCATGAGCCAGAACTAGAACAGATAATACAATAAAAAATATTAAAACTGTCATGATTAGCTTCGTTAGCTTCGTTAGCTTCGTTAGCTTATAGGTAGTTTCCTAAAAGCTAATGAAGCTGAAAGCTAGTTCATTAACTCTTTCTCTTTTTTACTTTTTAAATCTTCCAAAGCCTGATTATTTTCTTTCATCGCCTTTTCGATTTCGTCTTTCTTTCTAAACTTAATATCTTCGGATTTTTCTTGCTGGGCGCTTTTTACGGCATCATCACGCAATCTGCGAGCTCTTATTTTTGCTTCTTCCATTTTTTGAGAAACCAATTTTATAAGTTCTTGCCTACGCTCTTGAGTTAATTGTGGCAAGCTTAATCTAACGCTTTTGCTATCTACAATAGGTTGCGCGCCAATACTAGCATTGGCAATAGCCTTTGCAATTGGTTCCAAGGCACTTTTATCCCAAGGTTCTATAACCAAGGTTCTAGCGTCTAATGAACTTATGCTAGCAATACCCTTTATTGGAGTCTTATTGCCAAAATAATCTACCGATATATCTTCCACTAAAGCTGGTGAAGCACGGTTACTGCGCACTTTTGATAGTTCGTTCGCCAAAAATGTAGCGACTTCTTTTAGTTTAATTTTAAATTCTTGTGTCTCCATACTAATAAAATTAGCATAGCATGAAAATGTTTTTAGTATAAACCATGGAACTTCGATAAATTTCTACTATTTCCCAGTAGGAAACATAAACAACGAACTTTTAGCTTTCTTGCCAGAACCACTGGTTCCAACGATTATTTTATCTGGGTTTTTAGGATCAACCCATAAAGTTCTAATTTGCCTAGCGGTGCCAAGTTTTCGTATTTGCCAAAATTTTCCGCCATCTTTACTAGAATAAATAAAGTTGCTGGCAGAAACATAAACATTTTGCGAACCTAACAACCGCCCAAAGGCAACATCGGTTGCAGGTAAAATATCGTTAGCGGTAACAACATCCATCGCCTGCCAGTTTATGCCAAAATCATAAGATTTTATTAAACCAAATTTACTTGTTAAATAAACTCCACCGTCAGTTGGGTTATATAAAACTTTTTCTATTAAACGAGCATTTTTAAAAGATATAATTCCTTCGGTATCGTCTGTCCACGTAGCACCACCATCTTGCGAAGTAAAAATACTTCCGGTAAAAGTAGTAACTAGCATTGAGCTTGGGTTAGAAGGATTAATTAACAAAAAACTTATGGCTTTGCCAAATTCCTGCACTAACTTCCAAGTTGCGCCACCATCTGGGCTTTTTAATAAATTTCCCTCGCCCGTAGCCACCCAAACAATATTTGGGTTACGTGGGTCCAAAGCTACATCATAAACAGGAAAACCCGAACGAGAGGTTATGTAAACTTCTTTAAACGAAATACCACCATCTTCCGTTTTTAAAACTTTTCCAGATTTATTTTGATAAACCGCTAAATAAAATTTATCCGGAATATCTTTATTGTAATCTGGGTAACGATAATCCGTAGCTAAAGCAAGAACATTTGCCCGAGGAATCAAAATATTATTTTTATCTCCTAATTTATACCAAACCTCTCCACCATCTACACTTTTTAAAACTCCGGCACCTAAAGTAATAGCGTATAAGATTCTAGAATCTTTAGGGTTAGATTTTATTTCTAAAATATTTAATCTATTTATGCTCCCTCCTGTGGCCAATAAACCTATTTTTTTCCATGTAGTACCTCTATCTGCGCTAACAAAAAAACCTCCTTGTGGGTTTAAAAATTGGCCAAAATAGATCTGCCCAAAAAAGAGGGCTAATGAACCTACGATAGCAGCGAAAATTATAAATTTTAATAACCCAGCCATAAAAATCTTGTAACCTATAACTTAAAACTTTTTAAATCCTAAACTAAACCCTAAAAAATAAATTCTCCAAAACTAAACGGGTATTTACGTTGGTCGAAAGTAAAATATTTTTTGCTTTAGCCAAACTTTCCATAAACTCGGCTGTTTCTTTTTTATTATTAACTAGCAAATCTGATCTTAATTTAATTAGCCAAGTGTCTAATAACGGAAAAAAATTTTCTTTTTTTGCTATTTCTTCTGCTAAATCAATTCTTTCTGCAAAAGCAAGTTTTTCTATACTGCAAAGCTTAGTAATAATTATATCATCTTTTGGACTATGGACTTTGTTTAAAATATCCTCATTATAAAAAGGTAAGCTCACAACCCGAGAAACAATAGTTTTTGGTATGTTTTTAATGTTACTAGAAAGAATAAAGATAATACTATTACCCATTGGTTCTTCTAGTGTTTTTAAAAGCGCGTTCCAAGACTCTTCGTTTAAATATTCAGCTTCCTTTATAAAAATACCCTTACATTTAAGGTGGTTCGAGGTTAAAGATGCAAAATCCTTAAGACGCCTCATTTGAGCAATGCCTATTTCTTTTTTTTCATCTTCACGGCTTATAAAAATAGTATCGGGATGAGATTCGTTTATTATTTGTTTTTTATCTTCGGCTTTGTTTATTTTTATTAAAAAATCTTTGGCTAAATTAACTTGATAATTAAAATCGGAACCATAAAAAAGAAAAGCGTGAGGCACTGCGTTGTTCTTTAAAACTAGATCTAAATATTTTAGTTGACGAGAATACATTAAAATTTAGCTTCATTAGCTGCATTAGCTTTTAGATTTTCCTAACCAAGCTAAAGAAGCTAACAAGCTTTTGAAGCTATCTCTTAGCAAACAACGCTCTTTTATATAATTCTAAATTTTCTAAAGCTATCCCTGTGCCTTTAACCACACAGAAAAGTGGATCATCGGCAACATAACAAGGCACGCCAGTTTCTTGAGTTATTAAACTATCCAAATTTCGCAATAAAGCTGTACCACCAGAAATAATCATGCCTTTATCCATTATATCAGCGGAAAGCTCGGGTGGAGTTTCTTGTAAAACCATTTTTACTGTCTTTATAATTTCAGCCAAAGTATCTTTTATGGCTTTAGGAATTTCGTTGGAATGGAGTTCTATGGTTTTAGGCAAACCAGCCACGAGGTCACGGCCACGAATCTCTAAAATTTCTTCTTCTTTTTTTGGCACAGCAGAACCTATTGCAATTTTAATTTGCTCGGCAGTACGCTCGCCTACAGCTAAATTATGAACCTTGTGAATATAGTTTTGAATAGCTGTATCAATTGCATTACCCCCAACACGAGCCGATGCCCACGCCACAATCCCTCCTAACGATATTACAGCCACCTCTGTAGTGCCTCCGCCTATATCTATTATCATATTACCCGAAGCTTCGTTTATAGGTATGCCAGCGCCTAAAGCAGCAAGAATTGGTTCCTTAACAACATATGCTGCCTTAGCCCCTGCTTTAAGTGTAGCTTCTATAACAGCCCGTCTTTCGGTTGATGTTACACCAGCCGGAACTGCCACCATAACTTCAGGCCTAAAAAAGCTAAACCTGCCGGTTATTTTTTTAATAAAGTGCCGAATCATAGCTTCGGTTATACGATAATCCGCAATAACTCCATCTTTAACGGGCCGAACAGCTATAATACCTTCGTGTGTTCTACCAATCATCTCTTTAGCCTCGTGCCCAACCGCCATAATTTTGTTTTCATCTAAAGAAACCGCTACCACTGAAGGCTCGTTAATAACTATCCCTTTTGACGGGACAAACACCAAAATATTAGCGGTTCCCAAATCAATTCCAATTTTTACCGACATGTTTACAAAAATAAGACTCTAATCTGGCCTTTATCCTAACATCACTTTGGAGTTTTTCAAATAAAGAAAAGTGTGCTAACTTAAAGTCGATAAAATGACTATAAGAATTAGACGAATTTTGCTCGGCATAGCCGTAGTTATATTTTTAACTGCAGGCTCTGTCTTGCTTGTGTACGCCCGAGGTTACCGTTGGGATTTTTCAAATAACAACTTCGTTCTTTCAGGAGCTATCTATGTAAAATCAACGTATCCAAAAGAAACAGAAATTACTTACAACAGTAAGGTTTACAATAAAAAAGGATCAGCTTTAATAAAAAATCTTTTACCTTCAAAAAAATATACTATTAATGTTTCTAAAGAAACTTTTCAAACATGGGGAAAAGAATTTCAGGTTACCGCAGGTTTAGTAACCAACACAGAAAACGTAATACTCTTTCCTAAGCAATTACAAAGCCAAATCGTTTGGCCGGAAACACAAGGCTTAAACGATTTTTCAATCTCTAACGATAAAAAACTTATTGCTATTAAAATAGATACAGCAAAAATTTTAATGCGCGATTTAACAAATATAAATGCCACTTCGACTGAATTAAAATTCCCAGATAAGTTAAAAAATAAAAGTGTAAACTTTTTAGAAAACAATAAAGGTTGGTCTAAGAATTCACAAAAATTGATTGTTTTAAGAGAAACAACAAGAGCTATTAAAAACTGGTATCTTTACGATTCTACTAGTAACTTGTTTACCAACTTAACAACTCTATACGAAAAAAAACTAGTATTAAAAAACCCCAGCCCAACACCATTGCCTACAAAGTTTTTACCAACAGAACTAAGATGGTTTGGCAAAAACAGCATCATCGCCTTAATAGATGCTAAATTGTTTTTAATAGACGTTAAAGAAGAAAAAGTTACCGATCTTAACTTTAGTAACATTCAAAGTTTCGATGTATTTGAAAACAAAATTATCGCTATTAAAAACCCAAACATACTTTTAATGATGGATTCTGCCATACAAAATATTTCGGCTTTGGGTGAAACTAAATTCGAAAACCCAAACTTTATAGAATTTTCCCTTGAAGGCGACAAAGCTGTTTATTCCAACGGAAAAAATATTGGCGTTATTTGGTTAAAAGAAGTAACCAACGGGCAAATTAAAAAAACCAACGATCAAGAGTTAGTTTACCAAAGCAATGAAACCATTAGAAGAGAAATGTTTTGGCATCACTTTGACGAATATGTTTTATTTAGCGAAGAACAATTATTCAAAACCGCAGAAATAGACACTCGTTCCAATGTAAATATCGCCTCTTGGCCAGAAAATAAAATTGATAAAGTAATTTATTTACCTAAAGAATCTAAGTTGTATATTTTAGAAAACTCTACTGTAAAAGTTTTTGATGGGGAGTTTTAATAAGTAATAAAAAACAGCTCCGATATCGATCGGAGCTGTTTTTTTGTATATAGACTTAACGTTTTGAAAATTGCGGAGCTCTTCGAGCTTTCTTCAAACCATACTTGCGGCGTTCTTTTTCACGTGGATCGCGGCGTAACATTCCAGATTTTTTAAGTTTCTTTCTAAAATTTAGATCGAATTTAACCAAAGCCCGAGCAATACCTAAACGAATAGCTTCGGCTTGCGAATTTGTTCCGCCACCATTAACCTTAACCGAAACTTTAAAATGATCGGAGGCTTTTAATCGGTTCAAAGATTCTAAAGCCATTTCCACAAAAGCTGGGGTGCTACCAAAATAATCTTTTAATGTTTTATCGTTAACAACAAAACCTCCTTGCGAAGCAGATTCTTTAGGGTTAGTTGTAAAAATTCTGACTCTAGCGATAGATCGTTTTCTACGGCCAACTGCTTCAAAATATTTTTTAGAATCTTTTTTATCTGTATTAAAAACAGTAGCCTCTTCCTTTTCGGTATCTAAATCCTCAACAACCTCTTCGATTTTTTCTTTTTCTTGTACTTTTGTAGCCATATTATTTTATTCGCCTTTTAATCCCTTTTTTAATAATTTTAAATTGGCAATAAATCTGTTTCTTAATCTGTTTTTCGGTAACATACCATAAACCGCCAATTTTAAAACTTCCCTGGAATCTCTTTCCATCTGTTCTTCTAGTCTTCTTGTTCTAATACCGCTTGGGTAGCCAGAATAAACATGATATTTTTTGTCTTCCAGCTTATTACCAGTAAATTTTAATTCATCGGTATTATAAACAGTTACTTTTCTGCTTAGATCTGGCATATTAGGAGAAAAATCAGCACCGTCCTTGCCACGCAAAACCAAAGCCACTTCGGTAGCGAGTCTACCAAGTATTTTTCCTTTTGCATCAAATTTGTATTCTTTGTTTGTTTTCATGTTTGTATTTTACGTGGTCTAAACAAATTCAATTAAACACATTCTAGCGCCGTCTTTTCTCATTTCTCCCAATTTAATTATTCTGGTGTATCCGCCGTTTCTATCTTGATACTTAGGACCAATTTCTTTAACTAACTTACTAACAGCTTGTTCTGGTAAAAATTTAGCAATAAGTTTTATATTGGCAAGTCCTCCTTTTCTAGCCTTAGTGATAAATGGTGAAATAACCGTACCTAATTCTTTAGCTTTAGCTTCGGTGGTCCTGATTCTACCTCTTAAAATCAAAGCTAAACACAAGCTCTTTAACAAAGCCTTTCTTACTTTCTTTACCCTGCCGAATTTTCTGCCTTTCTTAGATACGTGTCGCATATTTTTTATTCTTCGGATTTTTTAGATTTCTTAGACACCTTCTTTACTTCCTCTTCTTCGGTAATTTCTATTTCACCTAAAATTTTAATGTGTTCATCTAAAATATCTACAGCTTTTTTAAAAGCTTCTTCCGGCCTTATAGAACCGTCTGTTTCTATTTCAAAAACTAATTTATTAAAATCTGTCCTGTCGCCTACGCGCATATTTTCTGCGCTAAACATTACCTTTCTAACTGGAGTATAGATAGCATCAAGTGCAATACTACCAATAGCAATTTTATCTTTCTTTCTTCTTTCGATTGGTTCGTAACCTACGCCTGGAGTAATTTCAGCTTCTATTTCTAAGCTAGCTTTTTTATCGGTAAGAGTAGCAATATAAGCATCGGTGTTTACGATTTCCACCTCACCGCCAATTGTTTGAAAATCGGCTGCAGTAACCTTTTTTTCCCCTTTCACAGATAATTTGATTGTTATAGCTTCGTCCTTAAAAAGTTTAAATCTTACCTGTTTTAAATTTAAAAGAATATGAATAACATCTTCCATTACATTAGGGATAGTAGAAAACTCATGATCGACTCCAGTTATTTTTACGGTTGTAATAGCAGCTCCCGGAATAGACGACAAAAGAACTCTACGCAAAGCATTGCCTAAAGTTGTGCCGTATCCTGGGTAAAGAGAGTCAACTTCAATGACTGCTGAATTACCATCTTTTTTTACTATCTTTGGTGACTGTGGTAGTGAAAATTTTTGCATGTTTTTTATAACCGTCCAGGTTAGCCACTTGGCAAAGCTAGATCGGAATTATTTATTAATTTATTATCTTGAATAATATTCCAAAACTTTTGAAACCTCTACCGGTAATCCAGCTAAAAATTCTTTATCTGGTACGCTAATCACTTTTCCGGAAAGATTTTCTTTATCTAACTCTAACCATCTTGGTGGATTAAATTTCTTTAAAATTGTTTTGGTTTCAGAAAAAGTCTTTTTAGCTTTGCTGGATTCTTTAATATCTATTAATTCCCCTGGGCTCACAGAATAAGACGGTGAGCTAACCTTTTTGCTATTTATTGTGATATGACCATGCCCAACTAATTGCCTTGAGGCACGTCTGGTTGGAGCAAGTCCTAATCTAAAAATAACATTGTCTAATCTTCGTTCTAAAAGCTCCATCATTATTTGAGGAGTAATACCGCTTTTTTTAGAAGCCGTATCAAAATATTTTTTAAATTGTTTTTCTCTTAAACCATAAATAAGTTTAAGCTTTTGTTTTTCGGCTTGCTGGGTTCCATATTCAGAAAGACGGCGACGAATATTTTTTCCGTGCTGTCCTGGTGGATAAGGTTTGCGAACCATACCGCATTTAGCGGAATCACACACCTTATAACCTAGTCTTCTGCATTTTTTACAAGTTGATTGATACATGTTTAGCTTTTAGCTTTTAGCTTCTTTAGTTTTTAGGTTTGATATCCTAATAAGCTAATGAAGCTAGTGAAGCTGATGATTTATACCCTTCTTGGTTTAGGTGGCTTAGGGCCATTATGCGGTACAGGGGTTACATCTTTTATAGAAGTAACATTTAAACCTTGTCCTACTAAAGCTCTAACTGCAGCTTCTCTACCAGAGCCAATGCCTTTTACAAAAACCACTACATCCCTTAAACCAACCTTCTTCATTTTTTCTCCCAAAGTTTCGATTATTCTATTAGCAGCATATGGAGTAGCTTTTCTTGGTCCTTTAAAACCTAAGGCTCCAGCTGAAGACTGAGCAATCAAGTTTCCTCCATCATCTGTGAAACTAATTAAAGTATTGTTATAGCTAGCCTGAATATAAACCCTACCCTTTTCTACAGCACCAACCTTACGGCTCTGTGCTGGAGCAGCTTTAGCCTCTGAAGCTTCACCTGTCTTTTCCTCTTTTTCTATAATTCTTTTTTTACCCATTTGAATATTTATATATTAAAGCTAGGTCTATGTTTTCTGTGCTGATGGTTTTCTGCCAGAACCCATAGTCTTTCTTGTATTCCCTCTTCTGGTTCTGTTATTTGTTTTTGTTTGCTGGCCACGAACTGGCAAACCACGCATATGCCTTATTCCCTGATACGAACCAATATCTTTCTTTCTTTTTATATTCTGAGTTATTTCTCTTTTTAATTCTCCTTCTATTTTAAAATTCTTTTCAACGTATTCTTTAATCTTATTAGCTTCGTCCGAAGTTAAATCTTTAGCTCTTTTATCTGGATCTATTTTTGTAGCTTTTAAAATACCTTTAGAAAGTGTTAAACCAACGCCAAAAATATAAGTCAAAGCGACTTCTACTCTTTTGTTATCTGGAATGTTTATACCTGCAATTCTCATATAAATCTTATACCTTGTAACCTGAAGCTTGAAACTTTTTGAGTTACAAGCTACAAGTTGCGAGTTTCAAGACTAAGCGCCTTGACGCTGTTTATGTTTAGGATTAGAACAAATAACGTAAATTCTACCCTTACGTCGAACGGTCTTACACTTATTGCATATTTTTTTAACTGATGGTTGAACTTTCATTTTTAATTTGCAAACAGCAAAGAAACAATCCTTATCTTTTAATAAAGATCATCTTAATTACAGTGTAAATAAATCTATCTTCCTCTATACACTATTCTACCTCTTTTTGGGTCGTATGGAGAGAATTCCATAGCAACTTTATCTCCAGGGAGAATACGAATAAAATTCAACCTCATCTTTCCTGAAAGATGGGCTAATACCTCCGTACCATCGTCTAATTGAACCTTAAACATGGCACTTGGAAGAGCCTCTAATACGACTCCTTCCTTTCGGATAGCATCCTTTTTCATTATTTAGTAACTGCAAGAGTATAACAAATAGAAACAGTGGCGTCAACAATAAAATAATGGCTTAAAACAAGGGTATTTAAAGCCCTACAATGGTCACATTTACCCTATCCGGATTAGATGGAATAGACCTCACCCAGAACGGCCAAAGGTTAACTTCTATGCGGTCGGCTTTATAATCGGCGATATCGATGTTTGTTTTCTTTTTATTTAATATACTTTTCTTGAAAGAATCTATATTAAAGTCATCCATTACATCGTATTTAACATTTAGAGTCGCAGAAACCGTACCTTTTTGGTAATCGACAAGTGGTTGTTTTAAGAAAGAAACATCTTTAGAACTAGTTAACAATGTTTTATTTTCGTCTATATCTTTAGAGATTCTTTTGTTTATGTATAAATCTAGATCGTCGTTTTTAAATACAATCGTTCTAGCCACCATTTTTACAGTAGCTGTAAATTTTTCGGCAACCGAACCAACTTCCGGAGAAACAGAACTCGAAGCCAATTCTTCGTTATAGGCTTCGGGCCAAAAACTAAAACCTTGTGGTAAATTTTGTTTAAAAGAATCAAACTGAGGTTTTATTTCTTCTTTTAAGCTATCGTATGCATTTGTAGCGTCATTAGTTGAAACAATTTTGGCTCCATTGGCTCCGCCACCTGTCATAGCTTCTTTAGATACAGCATAAATTTTATCTCCCTTAGCAGTACCTTTAAATGCGGGCATTGTAAATTTGGAAGAGGCAATATTATAAGAATCCCCACCTTCGGCTGCTACAACATCGGTTGTAATTTCTCCGGGAACTATTTTCCCGCTCTTTGTGGTGTACCCAGGAACACTAACACTAGATACTGTCCAAAATATTTTTCCACTTTCCGATTGAAATCTCGAAGATACAAATTTTTGAGCCTGTGTTGAATAAGTATTATATATAGTTATCTTGCCTCGTGCCTTACCAGAAGAACTTTGGGTACCTGTTGCTGGAGATTCGATACTTTCCATTTTTTCGCTCGTTAAAAGTTCGCCAGGGATTATACCTTTTTCTAAATCTGTTTTAGAATCTTTCCCAGAAATAAAAACTTCTATGCTTCCATTTTTTGCTTCACGTGCTGGATATACCAAAATATCTGCCTTTGGTAAAACTTGGCTAAATACAACAAAAGAAACTGCTAGTGCTACAAAAACAATAAGCCCTACAAAAGAACTAGGGCTTAAAAACTTTTTATGATTTATTTTACTTAAATTACCAAAAACATTCGCTTTGGAACGTTCTTCTCTGTATGATTTTAAAAAACTCGCACCATTTTCACCTTTATTTTTCTTTAAATAAAAATCTTCTGCTTTTTTATCGTTAGATCTAGAACCACCAGAAGACCTTGCCACGGTTTTTGTTCTAGCGGTTAAAACTGCTTGTTGTTTTTTTTCGGAAGATATTCCTATTGGTATTCCTCTTTTTCTTGGAATAATATCGCTAATTCTACCGGTAGATGATATTGCCTGAGAAACTACTACACCCGATTCCTCGGCACCATTTAAACCAGTAACGGCTAACCCAGCACGTTCTGCAAAAATTTTACCCATAAGATCACTTGTAATCACGGTTAAATCTTTGTCACATTCATCGGCAACATCTTTTATTAAATGGGCATCTACTATATTTTGTAATATTCTAGCGCCTGTTGGAATTACTAGGTCTATTGTGTCGGCTTCGGAAGATTGTATTTTTTCAACTGCCGATTGAATATCTTCGTGGAGTTCTATATATATATTTTCTTTTGACATGTTTGCCTTATATTATACTACATTTAAACAAAATCTATTCCACAGTAGCTCTAATCCTGCGAATACCTGCGCTTGAACTTTCCTCTTTGATTATTCTAAATTTTCCTACAATTTCTCCAGTACTTGAAACATGTGGACCACCACATATTTCTCGACTGAAAGGAGATCCTGAGTCTGCCGAAGGACCGAAAGAATAAACCTTAACCATTTCTGGAAAATTACCTTTATAAAAATATAAAGCGCCAGATTTTTTAGCATCCTCCAGTGGCATGGTTTCTATTTTAACTGGGTAGTTGGCTGAGATAGCTTCGTTTACCAAATCTTCTACTTTTTTAATTTCTTCATCGGTTAGTTTCCTATTAAAAACAAAATCAAAACGAGTTCTTTCTGCGGTTATATCGGATCCACGCTGAGAAACTTCTTCGCCCAAAACTTTGTGCAACGCCGCATTCAACAAATGTGTAACTGTATGCAAACCGGTTTTTACTTTCATCTCGGCCGCATCTAACGCAGTCAAATCACCTTCCACCATGCCATGCCCGCCAAACTTTTTTTCGGCCCCAGCACGAGAAATTTCTTGGTGTTTTTTAAACTCTTCATCAAAACCCTCTAATGTTAAACTTTCTGCTTTAACACCGGCAATTTCTTTTATAATATCGTAAGGCAAACCATATGTTTCATAAAAATTAAAAGCTTTTTCGGCATCTATACTATTCTCTTTTTCTAAAACCTTTAAACCGCGTTCTAAAGCCGATTTAAAACCTTGCCACTCGCCAAAATATATATCTATAATATTATTTTTTTGATTTTGTAGTTCGGGATAAAAATCACCATATTTTTTTATAACTTCTATAATTAAAGATTCGCCAGTTTGAGGTGAAAATTTATATATATGTTCGTATGTAAATGCTCGGCGCAACAATCGGCGCAAAATATAACCCCTATCCTTATTAGAAGGCATTACACCGTCGGCTAAAAGAAAGACAGAAGCACGTAAGTGATCGGCTATTATTCGCTTGTGCCGAGAATCCATACTCTCTGGCAAAATTTTTAAAATTGGTTCTAATAAGTCTGTTTCAAAAACATTTTTTTTACCTTGTACCATAACCGCTAAACGATCTAAACCCATACCGGTATCTACGCCTTTTTGTTTTAAGGGTTCTAAAGTTTTATCTGGCTTCATATAGTATTCATTAAAAACTATATTCCAAACCTCTACACCGTTAACATAAATTTCTGTGGTTGGGCCACATGGGCCTTCGGCACCAGTTGGACCCCAAAAATTATCTTTTCTGCCGAATCTTTCTATTTTTGTAATTCCTAAAGATCTCCAAATTTCTTCCGATTCCGTATCGGCTGGGACTTCCGAGTCTCCTTCAAAAACACTAACGTAATCGATAGTGAGACCCATTTCTTTGGTTATAAATTCATAACCATAATGGATAGCTTCTTTTTTAAAATACCCGCCAAAACTAAAGTTCCCTAACATTTCGAAAAATGTTAGGTGGGTTTCATCGCCCACCTCATCAATATCCGAAGTGCGGAAAGATTTTTGAACAGACACAGTATTTTTAGAACCAAAATCGGCTAGCGGATCTTTTTGACCAACAAAGTACGGTTTAAACTGCTGCATTCCTGCAGTTGTTAAAAGAACCGAGGGATCGGTTGGGACAAGCGAACTAGACGGCACAGCCTTATGCCCCTGTTCTTGGAAAAATTTAAGAAACCTCTGTCTTATTTCTTGAGAATTCATGTGGCTTTATTGTAACGGAAAATGGGTAATAAAATCAAAATTATTCTATCACGCCACCACCCAACATTTCGTCTCCATTATAAAACACAACTGATTGGCCGGAAGATACGGCACGAACTGGTTTTTCAAATTCTACCTTGTATTTATTGTTTTCTAATTTCGACAATACTGCCGAGACTGGTTCTTGGCGATAACGAATAGAAGCTTGAATTTGGATTCCCTCGGCTGCACTCGGGACAAATCGCTCATCTATAAAATTTATATCGGAAGCTGTAAGCGATTTGGATTCCAATGATTGCATATCTGTAACAGGTGAAACAATTAGTGTATTAGTTTCGTAATCTTTTTTAGCAACATAATATGGTCCCGTGCCGCCAATGCCGACACCTTTGCGTTGGCCGATAGTATAAAAATCTAAACCGCCATGCGTGCCAACTTTTTGGCTTGCCCGACCAGGGCCAGAAGTTGTAACAATATCGCCAATTTCTTTTTTAACAAATGGTTTTATAAATTCTTTTATATCTACCGGTCCCATAAAACAAATTCCCTGCGAATCTTTTTTACCTGCCGTAGGCAGGCTTGCTCCTTCTGCAATTTTTCTAACCTCGGCTTTAGATTCTATTTCGCCTATTGGAAACAAACATTTTTCTATCTGACCCTGCTTGAGCGTCCAAAGAAAGTAAGACTGATCCTTATCTAAATAGCGAGCGCGAGCGAGTACATAATTTTTGAGATTTGATTTTTGATTTTTGATTTTTCTCACATAGTGTCCCGTTGCAATAAAATCTGCACCAAGTTCTATGGCTTTATTAAAAAATAAACCAAACTTAATTTCTTTATTGCACATTACATCTGGGTTTGGCGTTCGGCCGGCCGCGTATTCGCGGATCATATAATCTACAACTTTTTCTTTGTATTCTTTAGTAAAATCCCAAGTTTCGAAAGGTATACCAAGTTTTAAACAAACTCGCATAGCATCGGCGCGATCTTCTTCCCATGGGCAAGGCCAAGCTGGATCGCTCCAGTTTTTCATAAAAACACCGGTTACATTATAGCCTTCGTTTTTTAACAACAAAGCGGCAACAGAGCTATCAACCCCGCCCGACATTCCTATGTATACCTTTCGATCAACACTATTTGACATAAATTAATAAATATCATTTTTTGGATATTTTGTCACATCTGGTTTAAACTTAATCTATGCTTAAAAAATTACTTATATTTATCTGCTTCGTAACAGCCATTTCTATACTAGGACTATTTGTTTATAAAAAATATGCTCCGGTTTTTTCTAAAGAATTTATTTCTAGTTACCAAGAAAAAATAGATGCTAAAAAAGATTTAATTAAAGTTAATAATATTAAAGCTGGGGATATTATAACAAATCCATTTGTAATAGAAGGCGAAGCCAGAGGCAATTGGTATTTCGAAGCTTCGTTTCCAATAGAACTTAAAGATGCAGATGAAAATGTTTTACTTTTAGAACCAATTCAAGCAAAAGCAGAATGGATGACCACAGATTTTGTTCCGTTTTCTCAAGAATTTTATTTTGAAAAAGAACCAACAACAAGCACTGGTTTTTTAATACTAAAAAAAGACAATCCATCCGGATTGCCCGAACACGACGATAAAATAGAAATACCTATAAAGTTTAAGTAGTTGGCTTGATATCGGAAAGCAGCGAACGCAAACCTTCTATATCGGCTGGAGGTTCTTTAGGTTTATTTTTCTTTTTATTTGGACGAGGATTATTACCTATGTGATTAACTATGCCGCCCTTCTGCAAAGCATCTTTCAAACTTACTGGTTTAAACTGTTCAAAAATAACTTGCTGTTTAACTTCGTTTAATTTATATAAATGGTTTTTACAATAAATTGGGCGGACTCCATCTGGTTTAAATGGCACCCAAACTTTTTCCCCACCCTCCCAACAAACAGCTTCAAAAAGATCTTTGTCGCTTTTTGGCTTGGAAGCAGAAACCGCTGGTGCGGCTTCTGTATCGTAACCATCACGAAAAGCAGCATCACTTTCTGCTTTTGCTGCTTTTATACTAGATGGCATTAAATCTCTAACACCAGCCCAATCGGCTATTTCATTTTCTACGTCTTCGCGAGGTGTGCCATAAGTTTCCCTAGAATGTTTAATAATGGCATCGCGATTATTAACAGCTGGTTTTGGGTATGGAGCTAAAGTTGTGGCCGAAAAAGCCCGCGAAGCTGCGCCGTCTATCATAAGTTTTAAGTAAACATTGTATTTGGCTAAATTAACAATATCGGTTGCCACAAATTCTGGTGCAAATTCTTTTTCTAAATATTCGGCATCTTCGGCGCCTACCCTAAAAGAAATTAGGGTACCAACGTTACCAAATATTGCGTCTCGCACCGCTGTGCTTTTAGAACCACCCACGCTTTGCACTAATTGAGCAATGTACTGATTAGCCAAAATAAGGGCTAAGCGATATTTGCGAGCTTCGGAAAGAATATTACCAAAAGATTCTGTCGCAAAATTCTGAAACTCGTCTACGTATAAAAAGAAATCTTTACGGTCTTCTTCGGGAATATCTACACGGCTCATAGCTGCTAACTGTAATTTTGTAACCAGCAAACCACCCAAAAGTTTAGAATTATCTTCGCCGATTTTGCCCTTGGAAAGGTTCATAATTAAAATCTTGCCTTCGTCCATAACCTTGCGCATATCCATAGCACTATTTACTTGGCCTACAATATTACGAATAACCGCAGCCGATAAAAACTGCCCAACTTTGTTTTGAATAGCTGGAGTGGCTTCGGCCGCAAATCTATCTGTATACTTAGCAAATTCATCTACCCAGAAAGATTTAACCATTGGATCCTTAATTTCATCCACCACTTGCTTGCGGTATTCTTTATTAGAAAGCATTCGCATAATACCCAAAATAGTGGCGCCAGGGTAATCTAGCAAAGCTAAAATAGTATTGTTTAAAATATATTCCATTCTGGCCGACCATACATCGGGCCAGATTTTTTTAAACACACCCATCAAACCCGAAGCTACTAAATGCTTTTTTTCGGCTTCAACATTTTCTATAGCATTAAAAGCTATAGGCATTTCTAAATCGGAAGGATCGAAATAAATTACATCGTTTATGCGTTCTGGTGGAACAAATTCTAAAATTTTCTCGGCCGAATCCCCGTGTGGGTCTATAAAACCTAAACCCTTGCCATGAATAATATCCGAAATAATCATGTTTTCGAGCATGGTCGTTTTACCCATACCGGTTTTTCCAATAATATAGGTGTGCCTGCGGCGATCGTCTTTTTTAATACCAAAACGACGCTTCTCGTTTCTAAAATTTGTTTCGGCAAATAAAGTTATTTCGTCATTCATAGCTTTTAGCTTCACTAGCTTCTTTAGCTTTTAGGATTTATATTTCTTATCATAACATTTAACATCTTCATAACCTCTACTATTAAAATATCTATTTTTGAATAATCTAAATCTTTTGTCTTTGATAAATTTCTAGCTATTTCTATTTGTGTCTCTAATTCTGCGCCCGAAGAATAAGCTATTCTTAAAAACTGAGTAAAATCATTTTTTGTCCCTCTATATCTTCCTTCAGCTATATTAGACGGTATTGATACTGCCGATCTTCTTATTTGCGATGTTAAGCCATAGATTTCTTCTTTTGGAAATTTTTCGGTAAGTTCATAAGCCAACAATGATAACTTCAATGATTTTTGCCAAACAATTAAATCTTTGTAAGAATTTATCATCTAATATCTAAAGAAGCTGAAAGCTAATGAAGCTAATAACTGGGTAATCCTGCTGGTGGTTCGCCTTTTTTAGCTTGAACTCTAGGCAAGCTTGGCGCCATAACAACTCGTCCTGGGAAGTGGTAAAGTGTTGCCAGTTCTTCTGTATTCATTACAAACATAGTATCTGGTCGGCCGCGAATTCTATATTTATATAACATCCACTTCTTCTTTTGCATTTCTTTAAATTTTTTAAAAGGAAATTTTCCTGCAGTTAATGTGGCGCCATCTCTTTTTATAGAATTTAAATTTTGTGTACTAAACTGGTTAAAACCGGAAGCCACCTGAAAAAATGTTGGTATATAAAAAGCTTCTTTAGTACCTATATACACAACTCTAATAACTGTCTCAAAACCCACTTTAGAGGTTTTTCTTTCTATTGCCTCTATAATTTCTTTTTCACCCGAAGTAAGAAACTGCATTAATGAGTGAGGCTTATCACTTTTTGGTGAACCCCATTCAAAAGGTTCAAATTCCGGAGTTTTAAAAGGCGCTTGCACTGCTCCCTTAGCAAAATCGGATAATTCTTTTTTAAGTAACGCCCACATATAAGAACCCTGTGGCACTTCTTTTTTAGGGCGCCCGACTAATTTTAAAACCGTCTCCATTGCTACTTTTTTCCAACCGTCATCGGTTGGTCTTATAGCGATTTGAATCCAAGCTTGTTCACCTTTTTTTAAACGCGTCATTGTTTCGGCTATGCCCGCCAAAGGATCCACCAAAGAAATATTAGAACCACCTTCTTTGCTACTTTCGGTCTTTAATTCGAAATCTTTATAGGTGCGTATTGGGTAACCATCTTCACGTGCCAATTTAAGTTCGCAACCAAAAAGGTCGTGGGTTTCGTTTGGGATTATTGCTGGAACGTTTGCCGTATAATCTTCAGCATCAAAAATTTCGGCTTGTGGATATTGTGCATAAATTGCCGCCTCAACTAAATTTCTAAATTGCCCAAGTGTTCGAATATAAAAATGTAATTCGCCTTCGAAAGAAGTTATTTCTAAACTAAACCATTCTTGAACGCGCCCTTCCACATAGCGTTTCCACCAACCACCTTTAAAAAGAGTGCTTTGTAAGATTGCTAAAACCTGTTCCATTGCCAATGGGCTTTTTTCCACATCTGGCGGTAAGCGAAATTCCAACATCTGCCATTTAAATTTTTTTAAAGTTTTAATACGAATGTGGTACATATAGGCATCCCATAAAAATGGTGCCAAAAGAATCGGCAAAAAAACCCAACCCCATAACCAAATATGGTGTGAGACTACTCCCAAAATATCGAATATTAAACTAAACGGATTTTGCAACATCTTATATTATATTTTATCACTTTTATTATCTTAATAAAATAAAAAGAGCGAAGCGGTTTTTCCGCTTCGCTCTAAAGAGCTTACTTCTTCATCGCCTTCACCTTAACCGTACCTGTATCATACTGCAAAACCCAGTCTATCTTTTTTTCCATACTGGCTTTATCGTTATAGACAATAGATTCTTGATAAGGAGGTAGCAATCCTGGTGAGGACACAATCGAACCACCACCCATCACTGGTGGTGGCACAGGCATCAGTGAATCCACCTTTACTGTATCAGCAGGCACAACTACTGTATCAGGCACAACAATCACCAAGCTATCTGGGGCCTCCACTGGCAAAGGCTCGTTGAAAGACAAAACCAGCTTTAAAGTGGTACTACCATCAACCTCGTTGATGTCTTCAAACACATCTTCCAGATTTTTAAACTTGCTCGGATCGGAAGGTTCATAGGAAGAATATTCCAAAGCTGCGAGTGAACCCACCGTCAGGCTATAGATGCCGGCCTCAAAACTATCCGGCACAGCAAAAGCCAAGTTAAGATCGACGTCTTTAGTTGCTCCAACCCTTAAACTGATCTTAACTGGCAAATCACTACCAGCGGTAACGACACTATCCGCCTCGAAGCCTTGTATGATTGCGAACAAAGGTTCGTCCACAACATCCACATTCATTTGGATGTTGCTAACTTTCAGATCAGCATAATCGTTACCCACAGAACCTAAATAGGCATTAACAAAACCAAACAAAGGACCATTCATCAAATCCAATACACCAGCATGAGGCTGGGCATAAGTCCTTTCAAAATCAACCTTCAAGTTAGAACCCTTAAAGTCGATTTTGGTCCGAACTATCAAACTTTTGTCGTTGGCATTGTCTAGCCTATTGGCCAGAGGAGAAAGAAGTGTGGTACCGGCCATTATGGCCTGCATGAACATGTCGAAACCGGATAAAACTACCGGAGACATTTGATGATTCATGCTTAACGCCTTCTCGCCAAAAATTGAAGCGTTAAAAACCAAGGGAATCATTTCGGGCATTTGGCCCAAAACTCCCCCAACTCCAGGCATACGGTCGTAAATAATTTCCCCAAGAACCTTATTGCCCAACCTGGCTAACTTGAACGGCGACGGACCACTAACCTCGGCCAGAATTTCGGTGGCCACCATGGCTAACGAAGTCTGCCCGTTACCCCACCAGGGATGGCCGAAACCGAAAATGTTATTGCCTCGGACATCGGTTGCCGTTCCTGTGGCACCGATGATCACCTCGTCTCCCGTAAATAATACTCCGGTCAACGGGCTACCATCTTCAAACTTCTGTTCAATATTACCACCGGCTCCGGCCGAACCTGATGCCGATAACATATTGAGATTGCCGTCGCCCAGTTTGTCGGCGTATTCGAGAATGGCCGCATTCATCAGATGATTGTTAACGCCAGACATCAGCAGAGGAAGAGCCAATGGCCTTACAATGTACCCCCTCCAAACCACCGGCTTACCCAGCCTGATTTCCTTGTTGGGAATTTCCTTCCTCATCCATTCAATCGACGTCGCAAAAAAAGCAATGTTCTTGTCCTCAGTCTGCTCATCGAAACTCATGGATAACGCACCGACCTTGCCGTCCTTGGTAAAAACTGGGGATCCACTCATACCGTGAGATACTCCACCCAAAGCGATTAGCCTCGAGTCGGAAGCTATCAAGTGTATCACTGGCATCGGCGCAGTGAGGTCATATACGACTTTGCCATAACCTAAAGTGACTTCGAAATCTTCCAAAACCTTACCGACGAAAGCCGTACGAAAATACATCTTTGTACCTACTGGCATAGCCAGCACAGAATCTAGAGACACATCCTTGGTTAAATCCCAAGAAGATGTATCTTCTTTTTCCGTTTGGGCGACCACCACTTCTTCATCCACATTTGGCGACAAAATCTTGTTCGCATCACGTTTGCTATCGCAGGCGTTTAAGCCTAGCAAAATAGCAAAAAGACAAAGCAGACGACGAATCATTGCAACCTCCACTTAAGGTATTAAAGTAAAAAATCAAGGAACACGAGTGTAAATTAAAGCAAATATTTGACTATATGTCAAATATAATGTGATTTTTAGATTTTACTCGGGCTAATTTTTGAAGACAAAAAAATCGTCCCCATTTTATTAGGGACGAAACAGTAACTACAACTCTGCAGTATGGTCGGGATCATGAATATTAGTTCCGGATCCTTGTACTGTGCCAACATTAGATGATTGATCTATCAAACCTTCTGTAGTTGTTTTTTCCAAAATAGTTACTCTACTCTCGACTTGTTTGATTAAGTCTTTTGGAAAATCCTTAGAAAGAGCATTCATAGACCTATCGAACGATCTAAAAAATTCTATTGTCTTGGGCCGCATCTTTTCTGTAACTACTGTATCGGCAGCAGGATATAAATCAACTAACGCATCCGCCATTTCAACACCGGCAGAAATAAATAATTCCGCCGCCTTAAGATTACTCAATAGCATTTTCAATAAAAACAATTCCCCCTGAACTTCATTCATTACAACGGAAGGAGTTTCCATAATTATCCTTTCGAAGTTAAAAGTTAAAGAACAGATTCTTAAGCATAAGCCTACAATACAAAACAGCTCCGATACAAGATCGGAGCTGTTTTTGAAAGTTTAGTTAAACTTTATTAGAGTAAATAATACTTGTTATCGTCTTTCTTTTTAAAACCGTTTAAATTTAAAATAATTGTACTTGGTTTTACCATACGCTTAGCCAAAACAGATTTTACAACATCTTCTCGGTTCATTGGACCCTTGGCTGCAAGTACGCTTTTGATTACATCTTTAACTGTGCCAGCTTCGTAACCCCAATCTTTTAGAGCATACAAACCACGGCCAACCAAAACGAATCTACCATCTTTAATAAGTTCATTGTGAACTGTTTGAGGCAAAGCTACGCGTTTAGAAAAACTGGCTTTGTTAATTTCGCCTGCAACTTCTGTAAAGTGCATAGGCTTTTGCGTGCGCTTCATTACCAAGTAGGCTTTGTCACGAACACCGCGAGGAGAAACTTCTGCCCAAGAAATCATTCCCCATTCACTAAAAGAATTTTTAGAAATATTTTTAGCAGAAGCTAAGTAAGCCAAAACAATATCTTTGTTTAAAACAGTATTATGTTTTTTGGCCCAATTAATCATTTCTTCAAAACCAACAACTTTCTTTTCTTTTTTTAATTGACCAGTTAAATGAGCAACCAAAGCTTCTTGGTTTTTTACATAAGAATTTTCTAATGCCCAGCGAGGCCAAAAATTTTCGTCTTCTTTTGTTCTAACAAATGAACCCGCCAAGTTTAAGAAAAACATTGTAGCGCCTTCGTACTTATTTGTAGGTTCTGGCTTTGTTTCAAAATGATTAGAAGCAAAACTAGCTTTTAGATCATTTTCATCCATAACACCACCGTTAGATTTTATGAATTCATTTAAAACAGTTATTACCGGTTTTATAATAGATTCATTAGAAGCACTTTTAATATGCTTTAAAGCGTCGGCTTCTATCTGTCTAACCCTTTCACGAGTAATGCCATAGCGTTGCCCTATAGCTTCTAGGGTATCGTAGTCATCTTTACCAATGCCAAATCGGGACAAGATTATGTCCTTTGAGCGGTCCGATAGGTTATCTACTAATCGGCTAACAATTTTTTTGATATCAAACTTGACCATTTTGATTAAGTATTAACTTTTAAGCTTTTATATACTATCACTACCTAAAATATATGTCAAATACCCTACGTACCCCAAGGAAATATGCTATTTATGCTTGGAACCTGCCCAAAGGCTTAAAATAGGGCTCGCCAAAAATATAGAGGAATAAGTCCCAAAAAAGACCCCTATAAGCAGAACAAGTGATAGATTTTTCGTACTTTCCCCTCCTAATAGGTAGCTAGCCAAAAGCACTAAGAATACGGTAAGGGATGTATTAATAGAACGAGCAAGGGTTTGGTTAACACTGTTATTTATAGTTACAGAAAAGCCTTCAGAAGGATTCTTTCTTAGGTTTTCTCTTATTCTATCGAAAACTACAATGGTATCGTGAACCGAAAAACCTAAAATTGTAAGAATAGCTGTAATAAAATAAGCATCGATTTCTACCCCATAAAAATGACCAAGAGTAGCAAATACACCCATTGGAATTGTTACGTCGTGCACTAAAGCAATAATCGCAATTATTCCGTATTTCCAAGAAGAAACAGGTTTAGAAACTTTTCTAAACGCCCAAGCAATATAAATAACTATTAAAGTTAGAACATATATAACCGCTTTTAAAGATTTTTTCTGAAGTTCTTTGCCTATAACTGGCCCTATAGAATCAAACTTTTTCTCTTCTATTGGAAAGACAGAATTTAAATCTTGCTTCATTGCTTCGTGTGTATTTTCGTTAACAGATCTAAACTTTAAAATTAAACCCCTGTCTCCTGTTGGTTGTAAAACAGAATTTTCTAATTTATAAAAATCTAAAGATTTTAAAACTTCTTCGTTGGCAGGTCGATTATCTTTAAACTCTACTTCCCATTGTGAACCACCAGTAAAATCTATACCGAGCTTTAAACCCCAAAAAACAACGGGCAAAATACTAACAACAACCAATATTGCCGAAATAGTTAAATAAAATTTTCTGTTAGGAATTATAGATATCATATTATTGTCTCCACAAAAACTTTATTTTTTCTAACCTTGTGCCTTCGAAAGCCCTTAAAAATGTTCTGGTTAATGTAATAGCGGAAAACATAGAAACCAAAATACCAATAATAAGTGTTAACGCAAAACCCCTAACCAAACTAGAACCAAATATATAAAGCACAAAAGCCGTTATTAAACTGGAAACATTGGAATCGCGAATAGATGTCCATGCCCTAGTAAAACCTTCTCTTAAAGATAATCCAAAAGATTTACCACTTCTTAATTCCTCTTTCACTCTTTCAAATATTAAAACGTTAGCATCCACCGCCATACCTATAGAAAGAATAAAGCCTGTAATACCGGCCAAGGTTAATGTAACCGGAATAAGTTTAAAAATAGAAAGAGAAATTATTGTATAAATTATTAAAGCAATAACCGCCATGATGCCGGCCATTCTGTACCAAACAATCATAAATATAACCACTAAAATAAAACCTATAATACCTGCTGTTAAACTTTTCTCTAAAGAAACTTGGCCAAGCGTTGCGCCTACACTTTGTTGAGAAATTAATTCAATAGGCACAGGCAAAGCACCAGAATTTAAACGCTCTACCAATGTTTTGGCTTCATCTATAGAAAATTTTCCTGTTATTTGAGCACTGCCATCTAAAATTTCTTGTTGAACAACTGGAGCCGAAATTGGTAAGCCGTCTAAATAAATAGCTAATTGTTTGCCTACATTCTTTTTAGTTATTTGAGCAAAAAGCTCTTTACCTTCAGAATCAAATTCTAATAAAACCTCGGGGCGAGACGTTTGAGGATCAAAAGCCAAGCTAGCCTTTTCGATATAGCGACCACTCAAACCAGAAGAAACAAAGTAAGGGTCGATTTGAGATAAATCTGGTTCTTTACCTTCGAAAGAATCTAATATTTTTTTAACTTCTTCTTCACTGCGCTGTTCTTTAAATTCTAAAAATGGAGTTTGTCCAATTAATTTAATAGCTTGGTTAATATCTTTTACACCGGCAAGTTCAACATTTAATCTCCAGTTTTCACCAGAATGGTTAACAGTTATAGAAGGCTCAGAAACACCAAAATAATTGACTCGGCGTTCTACAACATCTTTTAAGCCATTCATATAAGAATCTTTCTCGCTTTCTTCTACACCGGAAAGATCGGCTTGGTAAACTAGGTGTGTACCACCCAAAAGATCCAAACCCAAACGAAAAGGCTTCTTAAAAAAATCTGGATAAAAACCACCAACTGGATGAACAAAAACTCCAGCTAAAATAGCTAGAAGTATTATTAAAGGTATAGCAACTTTTGGAGACATTGAATTTATTTCCTTACAACACTAGCGCATTATTAGGATAAATGTCAAAAAGAAAAGGCCTATTAAAATAGGCGCAGATAAAAACATTATCTTATATTAAAAAACTATAAAATTTTTAACTGTTTTAAAGCTTTTTCGTATGTTTCGTAAACATCGCGAGCTTGGCCATATGAAAGCCTAAAGGTAGCATCGTGAACCAAAGAGTTTCTAACTTTGTGCACCCGCCAAACATCGTTTATGTTTGGTAAATGTTCGGGTAAAACTTTTTGTAATCTTTCTCCCATACTCTCACCTTTATAACCCAACAAAGTTAAAACATGGTCGAAAAAATTATCGGCTTCTATAACCGCAAGCTTCCACTGCGCATCATCTTGCATATTTAATCTTAAACCTAATTGACCCCAATAATCTTTTAATTCTTTTAATGGCAAAGTGCTACCTTCGTCTGGTTTTTTATTCTTATTAAAATAATAGGAATAATACATTCTTTTTTCCGCATAAAAACCGGATTTGGCTTTAAACCAAATTCCAGCAGAAATAAAAGATATTGTTACTATTAAAAACAGAATCTTAAAAACCATTATAGAGGTTGAAACCTCTGGATTCTTAAGTAATGTTGTTAAAAAATCTGCAAAGTTATAAAAAAAATCCATCAGCTAGCTTTCAGCTTCTAGCTTTCAGCTTCATTAGTTCTTTATCTAAAAGCTAATGAAGCTAACAATCTAACGAAGCTGTTCATAGAATTCCCCAACTTTAAATAATAAACTTTCTGCAAACCATGGGCCTAAAATTTGTAAGCCTACTGGTAGATTATTAATTTTACCGCAATTTAGAGAAAGCCCACAGACCCCAGCCAAGTTAGCGGTAACCGTAAAAATATCGGCGGCATACATTTCTAATGGGTCGGCCGTTTTTTCGCCTATTTTAAAAGCGGTTGAAGGTGATGTTGGCGTAAAAATTACATCTACATCTTCGAATGCTTCCATAAAATCTTTTTTAATTAATGTTCTTACCTTTTGAGCTTGTGAATAATAAGCATCATAATAACCAGAAGATAAAGCATACGTACCTATCATAATGCGGCGTTGAGTTTCGGCACCCAAAAATTCACCTTTTGTTTTTAAATATGTTTCCAAAAGATCTTTAGCGTCTTTTGACCTTTGACCGTAACGTATACCATCGTAACGAGCCAAATTAGCCGAACATTCGGCTGGCTGAATAATATAATAAGCTGGTAAAGAATATTCCGTATTAGGCAAACTTATTTCTTTTATTGTTGCGCCTTGAGATTCGAACCATTTAACCGCTTTCATTACTATTTCTTTTACTTCGGCGTTTAAACCTTTGGCTTCAAAATATTCTTTAGGAATTCCGATTCTTAAATCGGCTATATTAATTTCTTCTACCCTATCTAATAATTTAGAGTTATTTGGCACCGTGGTTGAATCTAGCGGATCGTGCCCAGAAATTGTTTCATAAATTAAAGCTACGTCTTTTACTGTTTTAGCCATTGGACCAATTTGATCTAGCGACGAACCCGAAGCTATGGCGCCAAAACGCGAAACTGCGCCGTATGTTGGTTTCAAACCAACCACACCACAAAAACTTGCGGGCTGGCGTATAGAGCCACCTGTATCTGTTCCGAGTGCACCCAAACACATATCGGCGGCTACAGCAGCAGCTGACCCACCAGAAGTTCCACCGGCTACCCTTTCGGTATCGTGAGGATTTTTTGTAACACCAAATGCAGAATTTTCTGTAGAGGAACCTATGGCAAATTCATCTAAATTTGTTTTGCCTAAAATTACCGCGTTCTCGCGGTTTAATCTTTCTATAACAGTAGCGTTATAAGAAGCTTTGTAATTTTCTAAAATTTTAGAACCCGCTGTGCAAACTTCATTTTTAACTAAAATATTATCTTTTATAGCTAAAGGAATCCCGGTTAAATAACTAGCTTGATCGTTTTTAATTTTAACATCGGCTTCTTTGGCACAAGATAAAGCTTTTTCGGCGTGAACCGAAAGAAAGGCGTTTAGTTCTTTATTTTTGGAATCTATTTGGCCCAAATAATGCGAAGTTAGTTCTACGGCCGATATTTTTCCGTTAGATAAAAGTTCGTGAGCTTTTTCGATTGTAAGATTTTTTAAATCCATTTTATTTACCTTTTAAAACTTCGGGTACAACCACAAAGCCGTCTTTATGTTCTGGCGCTTGGTTTACCAAACTATTTCCATTTTCCTGATCCAACAAACCCCTGTCTTCGTCTTTTTTAAAAATACTTTCTAAACCGGTTATTTGCCTAATTGGTTCTATGCCTTTGGTATTGGCTTTTGAAAGCTGGCCGACAAAATCCAAAATAGCCGAAAGCTCGGCTTGGTATTTTTCTATTTGCGAATCGGAAATTTCTATTCTAGCTAAATTAGCAATCTTTTTAACTTCTTCTTTGGAAATCATATAACTTATTCTAACATCTTTAGTAATTCCCTCTCAGATATTATCTTAACACCAAGCTTCTCTGCTTTATCAAATTTAGAACCGGCGTTTTCACCTGCCACCACATAATCGGTTTCTTTGGAAACCGAACTTGAAACATCCCCGCCCATTAGGCGGATTTTTTCTTTGGCACTGTCTCGCGACAAACTTTCCAATGTGCCGGTTAATACAAAAGTTTTGCCGGCTAACTTTTTAGAAAGCTTTGGTGGACGTTGAACTTCTACTTCTTTAAGAAGTTTTTTTAATAATTCTTTATTTTCTTTATCTTCTAACCATTTTTTGATGCTTGATGTAGCTTTTTCACCCACACCTGGAACTTTTTTTAAATCTTCCTCGCTTGCTAAAGATAAGTTTTCAATACTATTAAAATATACTGCTAATAAATTTGCTGTTTCTTCGCCCACATGAATTATGCCTAAAGAATAAATAAATCTAGCTAAAGATATTTTTTTAGATTTTTGTATGGAAGCTACCAGTTTATCGGCCGATATTTCGGCAAAACCCTCTAAACCTAAAAGATTTTTTGGTTCCAGTTTAAAAATATCGCTAGAATCTTTTATTAAACTTTCATCCACCAGCTTATCTATTATTTCTGGCCCTAAACCAACAATGTTAAAAGCTTTTTTAGAAACAAAATGATACAAGCCTTCTCTATGCTGAGCTGGGCATTTTTTGTTTATACATTTATATGCGGCTTCGCCTTCTAAACGTTTAACTTCTCCAGCACATACTGGACATTTTTTAGGAAAATTAAATTCCTTAGAATTTTTTGGGCGTAAATTTTTTAAAACATTTACTACGTCTGGTATAACATCACCTGCGCGCTGAACAATAACCGTATCGCCTATTCTAATGTCTAGACGGCGAATTTCGTCTTCGTTATGAAGTGTGGCTCTAGTTACATTTACACCATTAATATCTACCGCATCTAAAACAGCCACTGGCGTTAAAACTCCTGTGCGGCCAACCTGTATAATAATATCTAAAACTTTTGTAGTAGCTTCCTTACCTGGGAATTTAAAAGCTACAGCACCACGTGGCGCTTTACCAACTACGCCTAATTTAGAAAAAGTCTGATTGCTGTTAACCGAGATAACTAAGCCATCTATTTCCCAAGCCATTTTTTCGCGCTTTTTATGAATCTCGTTCCAAAAACTTTCCACCTCTTTAACATTTTTTAATTCTCTGGCTTCAGTATCTGTTTTAAAACCTAAAAGCTTCAGTAAAGAATGTTCTTGGTTATGTTCAGTTTGACCAAGATCTATAACCAAACTGTAAGCCAAAAAATCTAACATGCGCTTCGCTGCTAGTTTTGGATCCAGTTGGCGCACGCTACCAGCCGCCGTGTTTCTAGGGTTAGCATACTCGGCCAAACCCAACTTTTTTTGTTCTAGGTTTATTTTTTCGAAAACAGATTTATTCATAAAAACCTCGCCTCGAACTTCTATTTCGCCGTTGGAAATTAATTTTAAAACTTTATCTGGGTTAAGCCCGATATTTTTAATTTCCGATTCTTTTGGTTCGCGCAATTTTAAAGGAATAGCCTGAATTGTTTTTATATTCTCGGTAACATCCTCGCCCACCTTACCATCACCACGAGTTGAGCCAATATTTAAAATTCCTTTTTTATAAGTTAAAGACATTGCAAAACCATCTACCTTAAGTTCGCCAAAAAAATCTAGTTTGTCGGTTGGTACAATTTTAGAAATTCTAGCAAGCCAAGCTTCAAACTCTTCTTTTGTAAAAACATCTTCCAACGAAAGCATTGGCGCGCTGTGGCTAACCTTTTTAAAAAAAGGTAGAGGCTTTCCACCAACACGTTGAGTTGGGGAATCCGGAGCAATAAGGTCTGGAAATTTATTTTCTAATTCGGAAAGTTCGTGCTTTAAGCTATCCCAAGCCGAATCGGAAATTTGGGGTTTATCTAAAACATGATAAAGATAGCGATGATGATTTATCTCGTCTTTAAGCTTTTCTACCCTAGATTTTGCCTGTTTTTTATCCATAATTAACACTACTAATATAGCAAACCAAAACAAAAATAGCACCATCTTTTGTCTTAGAGGTGAGATGAGAAAATGACAATCCCGACCTAAGTCGGGGTAAGGTTTTGCTTTCAATCGCTTCGCTCTTGAGCAAAGCCCTTAATAAGAGGCTTGAAACGACCTTTGTACTGAACCTCTGTTTCCCGTGCTTTTTACTATAGGATCGGAACAATCACCTGTCTCCGTTCCGCTTGCATCAGCCATAAAAACAGTATACCCAGCTCCGTTCCCCATATCCGTGTTTGTAAAAATGGCTGGAAACTCTGGATCAAGACTTAATTTACCTGAACAAACAACAAACATTTTTTCTGCACCAGAATCAGCCGCAAAAACAGCAGAAATAGAATCATCGACTAATCTTGTCACGCCAATTTGGCTTGTAGTTAAAATTGTAACCCCAAGAGCTGTGGAAATTATGGTGCCTAACAATAACATTGTTATTAATAAAGCTATGCCTTGATTATTCATTATTGTATTTGCAAATTACGTGGAGTTACTGTTGTTTGTAAATTAATTGAACTAGCAATATTTGCCCCAACCTCTGTATTTCTTAGCGAAACAACTATAACTACTCTAGGTTGAGCATTATCGGATAAGCTATTTCCCTGAACAATAAAACTTAATTTATCTATAATAACTTCGCTAGAACTTAAAGCCAAAGCTGGGTTAACACCTGTACTCTCTTTAATTTGATCACTATCTAGTTGGTAAGTTATAAGACCCTTAACTGGATGGCTAATAGCCAATACAGAGCTTGTACCATCGGCTGTTTGAACGGTACTTTGTCTTATGGAGCGTGCCATTATTTCTAAAACATAACGAGCATTTTCTAAAACTTCTTGCTGGTTAACATTTTTTCTTTGCGAGCCCACTGTACTTACAAAAATAGAACTAACGATTGTTATGACCGTAGAAAAAACAGCCATCGCAACAATTAACTCAATCAACGTAAACCCCGCATGCGAATTTTTATTCGTATTATTCGTATGTATTCGTATATTAGTGTCGCGTTTACTTCCAATCATATAAATGCTCTATAACCGTTAAGCTTTGGTTTAAACCTTTTTCTTTCCATTCCACGATACTCTTAATTTCTAAATAACTTATATTATTTCCAGATATGGTTTCGGTTTTGGTTGCAATTTCTAAATGACTTTTAAAAGAAGTGCTGCAAGCATAAGAAGGTGAAGCTGCGTGTTTATAAGCATTACCATCCCAATTCATACACTTTCTAGAATCGCTAGTATCAGAATCGTCCACTGAATCACTATTATAATCGACTATGCCAGAAGTTGTATCTGGAATATCTGTTAACCATGGCGAACCTTTTAAATAATTTGTATCCCTAATATTGCGAACAACTTCAATGCCTTCGGCTGCTAAATGTGCTGCCACCACACGATCTTTTAAAACCGAGGCTTGCGCAGAACTCTTGGAAATCAAAACCAGCGAACCAACAAAACCAACCGAAATTACACCGATGGCAACAATAGCCTCCACCAGAGAGAATCCAGATTTGAGACTTGAGATGTAAGATTTTAAATTCATATTATTCTACACTAATCGAGCCCTTTGAATTTATATATATATATTTACAAACAGTAGTGTCTTTTATTCCGCAAAGAGTAATGGTGGCACTAGCAGAATCAAGTTCACTTGTATTTATAGCGGTTACCGGTACAGGTGGAATAAAAAATACCTCAAGGGGACTCGCTGGATTTACAGAATTTATTTGACTCGCCGATAAAACAACAGTGGAAAGTAAAGTATCCGAACCTGCATCGTAAATTTTATTTTCATCACAATCAGCCACAAGTAAATATCTATCGGAAGAAGCTGTACTCAAAATTATACCAGAAGGAACAACTTTATTTATGCCGGCACAATTTTGGGCAATAGATGATAAAGCCATATTCTGAACCTTTCTTATTTCTTCGGCCAAACGCCTAGTTTCTAAAATAATTTTTCGCTGATCCGTACCTTTGTTGCCACCCGTAATTACTGTGGCAGACAAAAAACCAACTATAGCTATAATGACTATGATTTCTACTAAGGTGAATCCTTTTTTATTTAACTTGTTAAAATATTTCCGTACCATTCAATTATTTTTTGACCCCATAAAAAAGCTATCCAAGCTCCTATTATTAAAAACGGGCCAAATGGAATTTTGCTTTTTAAACTAACTAAACGAAAAATTAAAAGAGGGATACCAACAATCGAACCTAAAATATAAGCAAACAAAAGTCCAACTAAACCCATTGGCCAACCCAACCATAAGCCTAAAAGTAATCCTAACTTTGCATCTCCACCACCAACCCACCTCCCTTTTGAAAAAAAATATAAACAAAAGAAAAAAGAAAATATAACAAAAGCGGTTAATATATTATTTTCAAAATTATTTATTTTAAAAAACCATAACCCCAAAGAAACCCACAGAACCCCAATAAACACAGATCCATTTAAAATTATTAAATTTTTAAGATCATAAACAAATATAAAAACCGATAATAAAAAAATGCCTGCGAGCCAAGCAAATTCTAACCCGTTAAATTTTAAAGCTAAAAAATATAAACCCAACCCAGAAACAATTTCTATTAATGGATATTGCCAACTTATTTTTTTGCCACAATAGCGACATTTACCAAGTAAAAAAATAAAACTTAAAACCGGAATTAAATCCAAAAAACCTAACTTGTGGCCACATTTAATACATTCCGATCTATCGAAGGTAATATTTTTATTTTTTGGAATTCGCCAAAGCAAAGCATTTATAAAACTACCCCCTACCAAACCATAAACTAGAGCAAGAAAAGGATTCATTTATAAATAATTATACCCCGTTAGAAGTTTATTTGAAAACAACTAAAAAACCTCTCTAACTTGAGTCGGAGAGGTTTTTATTAAGACTTATTTTATGGAGCTAAGCAATAAACAGGATCTTCGCAGTCCACTCCATAAAGCGTTCCATCTTTATCTGCATTCAAAGCCGAATTCAATGTTTCTAAAACAGAAGCAATAACATATTTTTGAGGATTAGAATCGTTATCTACAGCATAGATGTAGCCTTCGCCAGAAGGATCAGTGGGCATACCTGTAATATAGTTAGTGCCAGCACAAGCCAACGAAGTACCGGGAGCTGGAAAAGTTGAAGCTGGTAAATATTTACCAATATCGTTATAACAAAACTCTAAAGCTAAGGCTATCTGCCTTACATCGCCAAGCCTTTTTGCATCTCGAGCCTTTGCTCTAGCAGAATTTAAAGAAACCAAAGCCACAGTGGCTAAAATACCAATAATGGTTATAACCACCAACAACTCAACTAGTGTAAAACCTTTTTGGGAATTACGAGTCATTAATTAATATTTTATAAAAACAAAATTATGGTTTGATATCGTAAATAGGATCAGTTCCAGCAAAATCGGCAGGGCTACCAGTACAAGCAGTACCAGCTGCAGCATCGGCATCACTACCAAAAGCTGTGTTTCCAGTATTTTCTAAGGTGGCGCCTAAATGATAGCTAGAACAAGAATCTCCTGAACCTAAAGCTGCATAAGAATAAACAGCAGCACTTTGAGGATCTTTTGGTACAGAACTAATAAAACCTCCGGTAACTAAAAGAGTCAATGAATCCAAAACTGTACTGCTAATAGATGGATAATCTTGGCCCGTATCGGCAGCTGCGCCATCATGGCCTTGGTTAGAATCGTAGAAACTTTCTAAAGCCAACGAAAGCTGGTGTAAATCGGCGATTCTTCTGGCGTCCCTAGCTTTAGAACGAGCACTATTTAACGAAACTAAAACAACCGAAGCCAAGATACCAATAATAGCAATAACGACTAACAACTCGACCAAGGTAAAACCAAAACTTTTCTTTGTTTTAAACATGTTATGCAAATTAACTTTTAATTAAAATTATTTATTAAGTAATAAGCCTTATAGGCCACTACTTAGATTATATATTGGAAGTAAAATAGCTGCAACTAAAACTCCTGCCGCAATACCCAAAACAAGAATTAAGAGTGGCTGAATAAGGGATGTTAAGTTCTCCATTATATTATCGACATCTTTCTGAAAGAAGGTAGCTATCTTTCCTAATAAAAGATCCAGTTTGCCTGTTTGTTCACCTATCATAACCATTTGAGAAACTATTGGTGGAATATCTTTTTCTAGAGAAAAAACAGAATTTATTGTACTCCCCCTTCTTACTTCTTCTCTAGCTTTTAAAATTATGGTTTTAAAAACAAAATTTCCAACTACATCTGCCGTTATTGTTAAGGATTGAATTATTGGAATTCCACCTTTAATTAAGGTTCCTAAATTTTCCGAGAATCTTGCTAAATATATTTTTCTAAATATTCCTCCAAAAATTGGTAAATGTAATTTTATTTTATCCCAAGTATCTTTACCTTGTTTTGTTTGAAGTCCATACCAAGAGCCAACGCCAATTCCACCTAATATTAAAAGTGCAAGCCACCAATAATTTCTCATAAAATCGCTAAGCCCTATTATTCCTCTTGTTATAATAGGAAGTTCCTGACCCGATTCCACCAAAACTCCTGTAAGTTGAGGAATAACAAAAATCATCATAACCGCTCCCACAATAACCAAAGACGAAACAATAAAAATTGGGTAAGTAAGTGCACCTTTAACTTTTTTATTTAAATCGTAAGATCTTTCTTCGTGATCTGCTAAATAATTAAGAACTTCTTGAAGCCTACCAGAAACTTCGCCTGCCTTTACTACCGAAATATAGAAAAAAGAAAAAACTTTAGGAAACTTTTCTAGTGATTGAGAAAAAGAAGTGCCTGAATCAACATCCGTTGACACTTCTTTAATTATTTTTTTTAAAGCCGGCGAAGACTGCTCCGATAACGTTCGTAAAGCTTGTACCAAAGGCACTTGCGCATCGAAAAGAACAGCGAGTTGCCTAGAAAAAATTACGAGATCTTGGTTTTTTACTTTATTAAAAAAAGGAAGCTCTCCGCTTAAACTTAACGCAAAACCTTTTTTCTCTTCTAAAATTTCTAAAATAACAAGCCCATAGCGATGCAGGGTTTCTACAGCTACGTCTTTATTTGGCGCTTCTACAACACCAGTTTGAATTGAACCTTGTGCTGTTCTGGCTTGATAACTAAATTTCATAAGCTAACGAGAAAGTAAGGTTGATAATTCTGATGGATTTAAAGAATATATTTCTGCATTCTCTAAGGAAATTTGGCCCTGTCTTACAAGTTCAGAAAGAGATCTATTTAAAGAAATCATACCCTTATCTGTGCTTGTTTCTATAACTAAATCTATTTGATGTATTTTATTTTCCCTAATTAAATTTCGAACTGCATAATTAGCTATTAAAACTTCTACCGCCGGAACCAAACCACCATCCACCTTGGGCACCAAACGTTGAGATACAACTCCTAAAAGAGCACCTGCTAATTGTAATCTTATTTGCGACTGCTGTTCTGGTGGAAAGCTATCTAAAATTCTATCTATAGTTTGGGAAGCTGAATTTGTATGGAGCGTTGCAAAAACCAAATGCCCAGTTTCAGCCGCAGTAACTGCTGTAGAAATAGTTTCTTTATCTCTCATTTCTCCAAGCATAACCACATCGGCATCTTGCCTAAAAACAGACCTTAACGCTCTATTAAAACTTAAAGTGTCCATTCCAACTTCGCGTTGTTCTATAATGGCACGGTCTGGTGTAAAAATATATTCAATTGGGTCTTCGATAGTAATTATGTGGTCCGAGCGTTTATGGTTTATTTCATCCACTAAAGCCGCAAGTGTTGTCGATTTACCATGCCCCGTAGGGCCAGAAATAATTACAAAACCCTGACTAGGCCGAGTAAAATCTTTTACAATTTGAGGCAAACCCAATTCATCTATGTTTTTTATTTTATGTGGAATTAATCTTAAAGCCGCAGAAGTATAACCTTTTTGAATATAAATATTTGTCCTAAATCTTATTTTATCTTTAAAACTAAAAGCAAAATCTATTTCCTTAAATTTTTTAAAACGAACCTTTTGATCTTCATCCATTAAAGCAAAGCAAAGACCGAGGGATCGCTCCGGAGTTACAACTTGCTTTTGAGAAAGCTGAATTAATTCGCCATCAATACGCAACACGGGTGGTCGCCCTGGAGCAATATGCAAATCCGATGCCCCTTGTTCAGCGGCTAAAAGCATTAATTCTTCTATTTCGCGTTGATAATTATCCATAAAAAGCGACACTAATTACTAATAACACACGAATCTACGAATTGATTCTATTCGTGTCATTCGAGTGTATTCGTATATCGGTGTCGCTACTTTAAAATATCTTTAACCTTTGCTACGACCTCGGTTGGAGTAAAATGGGCTTTAATAATATAGCTCTGGGCGCCCAATTCTAAACCTCTTTTAACATCACTATCTAAACCTAAATTTGTAAGCATTACCACTGGAATTTTTGCCATTACAGAATCCGATTTTAATATTTTTAAAACTTCAAAACCATCTTTCTTTGGTAAAACAACATCTAAAAGAATAAGTTCTGGCATAATTTCTTTCGCCTTCACAATAGCCATCTCTCCATCTTGAGCAATAGCCACATCAAAACCAACCTCTTTAAATTTTGTAGAGTACATATCTAACAAAAATGGATCATCTTCTACTAACAATATCTTGTGTACCATACTAGTTTTTAGATCTTAGCTTTTAAGCTTCATTAATTCTTCCTAAAAGCTAATGAAGCTAACAAACTAACGAAACTATTTTTACTCTTCTACTACTCTTAAAACTTCTTCTATAGAGACCAATCCGACCAATGCTTTCATTATACCATCCTGCTTCATGGTAATCATCCCCTGTTTTTTGGCTTCTTCGGCAATAATATAATCCGATAATTCTTTGCTTAAAATAACTTTCTCCATTTCTTTGTTCATTTCTATGGCCTCAAAAATAGCCAACCTGCCTTTTGTGCCTTTGTGCCCACAAACAGCGCAACCCTTAGCTTCAAAAATCTTATATGGCTTTTTAATACCGTATTTTTCGGCTTCCGCTTCTGGAACTTCGGCTAATGTTTCGTTAACAACCTTAGAGAATTTATCTGGTAAAGGAATTGGCTTAGCACATTCCTTACACATTTTCTTAATTAATCTTTGAGCCATTCCAGCAATTAAAGTAGATGGAATCAAAAATTTATCTACATCCATATCTACTAAACGAGGAATTATACCTACAGCATTATTTGTATGAAGCGTAGAAAAAACTAAGTGCCCAGTTAAAGCAGCGTGCGTGGCCAAACCTGCTGTTTCTTTATCGCGAATTTCACCAACCATAATAATATTGGGATCTTGTCTTAGAATACTTCTTAAACCAGAAGCGAAAGTATAACCAATTTCTGGTTTTATTTGAGATTGATTAACTCCAGGAATATAATATTCCACCGGATCTTCCAAAGTAATAATATTTACACCTTCTTTGTTTACATAATTAAGTGTGGTGTAAAGAGTTGTAGATTTACCAGACCCAGTAGGACCTGTAATTAAAATTACGCCAAAAGGATTTTTAATTGCTCGTTCATAAATCTCTAAACTTTTTCCAATTAAACCTAAGTCCGAGAAATTTCCAACGCCTGCGTTTGGATCCAAAATTCTTAAGGCAATTTTTTCTCCAAAAGCAGTAGGCAAAGACGAAACCCTAAAATCTACATTGTTGGCACCAACCTTAGTACGAAACCTACCATCTTGAGGAATTCTTGTTTCGTCTATCTTAAGATTAGACAAAACCTTTATACGACTCACTATAGCGTTATGAGTATTTTTGGGTAGAGTTATAGATGAATGTAAGGCTCCATCCAAACGGAAACGAATTCTTGTTTCGTTTTCTAATGGCTCTATATGAATATCGGAAGCTTTACCTTCTACCGCATAACGCAACATAACCGCCACTACTTTAGTTATTGGAGCTTCCGCTGCTAACTGTTCAACTTTTTCGCTAGTAAATTCTTCTGTACCAAGCCTTTCAACATCTTCTGTTAATTCTTGATTTAGCTGTTCGAGTGCGTTTGTTACTTCTTTGCCAAGATTTCTATATTTTTGAGAAACATTTGCAAAATCAGAATCTAAAATAACGTGGATATTCGGAATAAAACCATTCTTTACTGAAATAAATTTTAAAGCTTCTCTACCCTCAACATTATCTGGGTCAACCATACCAACTACTAAATTGTTTCCATTTCTTTCTACTGGCAAAAACTTATAATGTAAAACCGCATCTTCGGGTAAAAGCTGTAGAATTTCTGGAGGAATATTCCTCCCGGTAAGATCAAGCATGGGAATACCCATAATAGCGCTTTTAACTTTAAGAAACTCCGGCGGCTTTACTAAAAAATTTTTTAATAACACTTGTTCTAATTCAATAACGCTACCAAGCGAAGTCAACGCCAGTGATTTAACTTGGCTTTCTTTAATTAAATTATTATCTAACAGATAAGCAATTATTTTATCAATCATTAATCGGAAAATGGATTACTTTTACCAGTCGTTTGAATTTCTATAGGCACGCCTGGTGGAACTTGTAAATTTTGAAACCTTACATCTTCTAATATCTTAACTTTTAAATCCGAAACTTGGTCAGATACCGCAGCAACAGGTGTTGTAGCCGTACCACCTTGTTGCGCTTGAACAGGTGGCGGAGGCGTACTACTCCCAAAATAACCACCAAAATAAAGTATACCCAAACTAACCACTACCAAGAATCCAAAAACCGCTAATAAAAGTCTTTTCTTTTTAATTTCTTTTGTTACAATAACGGCCATAATAATTTATTTCTTAAGAATATATGTTTTCATTCCAATATTATAATCTATAGAAGGATCAATATTTGGCAAATCCTCTCCTTCTGTTGTTTTCTTTTTTGTTATAGAAAAAGAAATTTTGCTTACATCTATAATTCTTAAACTTTTCTGTACAGCTTCCAACCAAGACTGAAAAGAAGAATAAGTACCCGAAGCGTTTATGTTTATAAGTAATTTACTTATGGTCTCTTTTGGTGCGGTTTGCCCTCTTCGATTAGAAGCGGCTCCTGTAGCTTCGTTTGGTGCTTCTATATTTATAGATACTAAGCTAAGACCATTCTGATTAGCTAAACTTTCCATAATACTTATTAGTTCTGGTTTAAATTCGGAAGTTGGGATAGCCTGCTCTAAGCGTTCAACATTGCTTTTTTGAGAATCTAAAACTTGATTTATAGAATTTAATTTTTCAATAATTTTTTTCTCTAATTCTATAGAAGTCTTTTTTAAGCCAACCTCTTTCCTTAAAGCGGAAACATCGTTCCAAGACGGAATAAGCAAAAACCAAACAACCAAAAATATTATAGCGGAAACAACAGAATTAATTATTAGCTTGCTGTTCATTTCTTAATTATAAGATCTTTAGAAAATACAATTTTTAAACCAAAATTAACCTTGCCTTCGGCCGATAAAGCAATATTAGAAGATGTTACCGAAACAACATTTGGGGTATCTTCCAAAATCTTTACCTGCTGAGCCAAGACACCGTAACTTGGTGCCGAACCCGACATATTTATAGTATTATCCGTATCAGAAGTTTCTAATGTTTTAAAAGTTACAGAATTTAAAGTTTTGGTTTCTAATACATCGAAAAATAACGTCCAATATCTGTGCTCATCTAAAACCCCTTTAAAAATTTCTAAAACGGAGTTTAAGTTTTTTAAACGATTTTCTAAACTAACATCCCTTTGACTGGTTAAACTTTGTAGTTCGGTATTAAAAGCCTTAGCTTGATTATTTAATTGATACTTCCAAAAATAAAAACCGGCTGTAATTAATAAAAGTATAGCTATAAGGCCCAGTCCTAGTTTAGATAAAGAACTTAGTTCGATATCGGGCCTTCTAAAAGAAGCAAACTTTGGCAGACTATTACTGCCTGATTCTTCTTTTGGAATTAGTGAAATATTATCGTTCAAGTTAGTTTTTAACTTCATCGGCTTACTGAAAGCTAATGAAGATTTAAGCTCTTTTAAAGTCCCCTCATTGCAAGCCCAATCGAAACCGATAAATTCGAACCCAAATCGCGTCTTAATGTTTGTTCTAAAATCGGTTCATATTTAATTCTTCCAAATGGATTTCCTATTGTAACAACCACGCCTAATTTTTTACTAAGATATTCTGCCATGCCAGGCATATTAGCGGTTCCACCAGTTAAAATTATTTTATCTATCTTTTTGTTTTCTTTCTTGTTGAAAATACTTTCTACTCTTTCGATTTCGTTAACCAGTCTATCTACAAACGGGCCAATAACCTGAGCCAAGCCTTTGTCGCTTGCCGCCATAGCCACACCAGAACCCTTTTTTAATTCTTCGGCTCTTTTTGTATCCACATTTAAACTATGCCCAATAACTTTTGTTATTTCTTTTCCAGAAAGATCGGCACTGTGGCTCATAAAAATAAAACCTTTATATAAAACTGTAAGATTAGAACTTCTGGCTCCCATATCTATTAACAAAATAGAACCTTGGTCGTTACCAGAAAGAGACCTTGCCAAGCTAAAACTTTCCGATTCAAGCGATGAAAGTTTTAAACCCGCCCCTAAAGCAATCCTTTGATATTTAGAAACAACTTCTTTTGGAACAGCAATAAGCAAAACAGTTATTTTTTCGGCTCGATTAATAACACCTGTAGCTGTTTCTTCTGGTTTTAAAGCAATAGAAGATTCTTCATGTGGAAGGATCATCCAATCTAAAACAACTTCCGATAGTGGTACAGGGATGTAGGATCTAGCTTCGAACGGCACTGCATTTTCTAGTTCTTTTTTATTTAAATTTGGCAATTCCATAACAGTAAGAAAACTAGAAAATATAGGGATAGACATAACAGCTGTATCTGTTTTCATTTTTGATTTGTCTATTAACTGTTTTATTAGTGCAGAAACATCACCCTCGGATATCTTTAAACCAGAGGGAACACTCGAACCGTTGGTTATCTCTCCAAAAAAATCAGAATCTTCAATTAATCCGTAATTAGCCAGCTTAATGTAATTATCTTCCTTTTCGAGTTCAACAATCTTAATGGATGAAGTACCAACGTCAATGCCAAGTTGGCGCCGGACTTTACGACTAAATGGCCACATAAATAAAATAGGCTTCCTTGTTAAAATTATAGCACTATTCCTAAATAAAATTAGGTTCTGTGGTTATCCCCAGTAGTAAAATTATCCATACCAGCATATTTTTAAAATATAGCTATGTCTAAAAAAATTGATTCTTTATTATTTCCTTCATTTTGTGCAAATTGTAAAGCCGACACGCCCGAAGAACCGCCTAGTTTGCGCTGGCTATGCCTTAACTGCCATAAACTTTTAATAGTGAGATGGCAAAAAGTTTCTTTTAAACCCGAAATTAGCGAAAGCTACCATATTTTTGATTATCAAAAAGATAAATTGGCTAAAAAACTGATTCATAATATAAAATACGATTTCGTAAAAGAAATTGCCGATACTTTTTATGTGGCACTGGAAAGCGAACGTTTTAATTTTAGGAAACTTATGTTCGATTTTATTTTGCCAATCCCTCTACACAAAAGAAGATTTAAAGAGCGCGAATTTAATCAAAGCGAACTAATTGCTAAGAAAATTAGCGAGATAACCGAAAAGCCTATTTTAGAAGATATTATTAAACGCAAATTTTACCGCCGACCACAAATGGAAGTTAAAAACCGAGAAGCCCGAATAAAAAACACCCAAAATATATTTGAGTGTTTAGACGCAGAGAAAATAAAGGGTAAAACAATTTTGCTAGTAGATGATGTTGCCACAACCGGTGCCACATTAAAAGAATGCGCCCGCACTTTGAAAAGCGCAGGCGCTGGAACAATACTATCTTTTACTTTGGCCCAGGATTAGATATTCCCAATCTGTGGATATCTTTGTATCTCCATAGCCTTGACTTGATGTATAATAATACTGTCCGAATAAAAAATACCCTCTCTCGGGGGCATTATCTTTCATATTATCAAAACCAAAAGCGGTCTCAGTCGGTGTTATTACCGACAAAGGTTGACAGTAAAATAACGACTGGACAATCTGAACTTCTCTGTCGACAGAGTAAGGTACGTGACATACCTTTAATGGTTAGAGGTAAATGGGATAATGTCTCCGAATTAGGGTATTTTTATTTATTATATACTAACAACTATATGTATATATAATATCATTATTTATATAGTATACATATTGTATATATCAATGTTATCCACAGTTAAAACGGTCAAAGATTAATAAAGTTTATTAAATTAACTCAATTTTCACCTATAAATCTACATCAAAAATAAAAAGAGGTCGACCATGTTCTTGGCGACCTTTTTGGGGTTATTCCTTTTTTTCTTCAATATGGCAATCGGGACAACGCTGTTTATTGTCTAGATGATGAATACGAACAGGGCGTCTACATCCTTTGCAATACTTAACGAAACCATTCACAAGCAAAGCAAACATATCTTCATCACCCTCGTTAAGCCATCGATTTTTGTCCGTCTTCGGTGATTGGTCATTGCCAGTTGGCTGGCGAGTCATGTATCCCACTTTAAACCTCCTTTAAATGAAATATGTTTGGGTTATTTTTTTCTTCCAGAGACTATTTCCTCTACAACATTTCTAGGCACTTCTTCGTAATGAGAAAATTCCATTGTGTAACTAGCACGTCCTTCGGAAAGAGAACGTAATTGTGTAGAATAACCAAACATTTCGGATAAAGGCACTTTAGATTCTATAACTTTTAAAGCAGAATCCCCAACGGCACTGGAACCACCTCGTGCTGTCATTTGTTCAATGCGAGCACGCTTAGAAGATAGATCACCAGTAACTTCGCCCAAAAACTTTTCTGGAACAATAACTTCCACTTTCATAATAGGTTCCAAAATAATTGGAGAAGCTCTTTTCGCGCCTTCTTGGAAAGCCATACTGCCCGCAATTTTAAAAGCCATTTCCGAAGAGTCTACGTCGTGGTAGGAACCATCGTAAAGCGTAACCTTAACATCTACCACTGGATAACCTGCCACCACACCTTTATCTTTAGATTCTTTAATACCCTTTTCAACGGCTGGAATAAATTCTTGTGGAATAGCACCTCCTTTAATAGCGTTCACAAATTCAAAACCTTTGCCACGTTCTAAAGGCTCAACTCTTAAGCGAACATGACCATACTGTCCTTTACCGCCGGATTGACGAATATATTTACCTTCAGCCTCGGCTTCTATTTTTACAGTTTCTTTGTAAGCAACTTGAGGACGGCCAACATTAGCATCAACTTTAAATTCACGCTTCATACGGTCAACAATAATTTCCAAATGCAATTCGCCCATACCAGCAATTAAAGTATCGCCAGTTTCTTCGTCGCCTTTTATTCTGAATGTTGGATCTTCATCGGCTAAACGGTGCAAGGCTAAACCCATTTTTTCTTGGTCGGCTTTGGTTTTTGGTTCAATACGAACAGAAATAACAGGCTCTGGGAAAACAATTTGTTCCAAAATTATTGGGTCATCTTCGGCAGAAAGGGTATCACCTGTTCTTGTATATTTTAAACCTACGGCGGCGCCAATTTCACCAGCAAAAATTTCTTTAACTTCTTCGCGATGGTTGGCATGCATTCTTAAAATGCGGCCGATTCTTTCTTTTTGATTTTTGTTTACATTCAAAACATAGGAACCAGATTCTAACTTTCCGGAATATACTCTAAAAAAAGTTAACTGACCCACGAAAGGATCGGTGGCCACTTTAAAAGCAAGTCCCGAAAACGAAGCTTCATCTTTAGCTTCGCGAAATTCTTCGGCATTTGTTTTTGGATTAACGCCTTTTACTGGAGGCAAATCTGATGGACTTGGTAAATAATACAAAACAGCATCCAACATAAACTGCACACCTTTATTTTTTAAAGCGGAACCTGTAAGCACAGGAATAATTTTTCCAGCAATTGTAGCTGCACGTAAAGTTTTTCTTAATTCGGCTAAATTTGGTTTTTCACCAGCCAAATATCGTTCCATTAAAGCATCGTCTGTTTCAACAATTTTTTCTATAAGTTCGGCATGATATTTTTCGGCATCTGCTTTTAAATTTTCTGGAATTTCGATTTCCACAATCTTTTCGCCGTGTTCGCCTTCGAAGCTATAAGCCTTCATCTTCATAAGGTCGATAATACCTTCAAAATTTTCTTCTAAACCAATTGGTAACTGCGCTCTTACAGCTTTATCGGTTAATCTTTCTAAAATAGAGGCGTAGGAACGTTCAAAAGAAGCACCCATACGATCGAGTTTATTTATAAAACAAACTCTAGGCACTTTATATTTATCGGCTTGGCGCCAAACAGTTTCGGATTGAGGTTCTACACCTGCAACTCCATCGAATACAACAACAGCGCCATCTAGTACACGCAAAGATCTTTCTACTTCTACAGTAAAATCTACGTGCCCTGGCGTATCTATAATATTGATACGCATTTCCTTTCCCTTACCTTTAAAGCCAGCAGTTATGTCTTCGCTTGGTGTCCAAAAACAAGTTGTAGCAGCTGCAGTAATAGTAATACCGCGTTCTTGTTCTTGTTCCATCCAGTCCATAATGGCTTCACCTTCATGAACTTCTCCGATTTTATGGGAAACACCTGTATAAAATAAAACGCGCTCGGAAACAGTTGTTTTTCCGGCATCAATATGGGCAACTATGCCTATGTCTCTTGTTCTTTCGATTGGGTAGTCTCGAGTCATGTACTAGCTTTTAGCTTTCAGCTTCTTTAGTTTTTAGGTTTTACCTAACAAGCTAAAGAAGCTAGTGAAGCTGATTTTATATTACCAGCTAAAGTGAGCGAAAGCTTTATTAGCTTCTGCCATACGATGAGTATCGTTTCTTTTTCTAATGGCATTGCCTTCGTTCTTTGAAGCTAAAATAATTTCTTCTGCTAATTTTTTATCTATAGATTTTCCTTTACCAGCGCGAGCCGCCATAACCATCCAACGCATTGCCAAGGTTAATTTACGCTCACCACGGACTTCGCGAGGAACCTGGTAGTTAGCGCCTCCGATTCTTCTAGACTTAACTTCTAAATGAGGCATTACATTTTTAATAGCTGTTTCAAAAACTTCTAAACCGGGTTTGTTTTCTTTCTTTTCTACATTTTCGATAGCAGTATAAACAATCTTTTCGGCTACTCTTTTTTCGCCGTCCTGCATTATTTTATTTATAAATTGAGAAACCAAAACACTACCATATTTAATGTCTGGTCTTATCTCGCGTTTAATATTTATCTTTCTTCTCATGGATTATATTTTAGCTTCTTTAGTTTTTAGATTTAGATCTAACAAACTAGTGAAGCTGGTTTTCTATTTTTTAGGCAACTTAGCACCATATTTACTCCTTCTCTGCATTCGGCCTTCTACGCCAGTAGTATCCAAAACACCACGAACTATATGATAACGAATACCAGGTAAATCTTTTACCCTACCTCCACGCAACATAATAACTGAGTGTTCTTGTAAGTTGTGGCCAATACCAGGAATATAGGCTGTAACTTCCATACCATTAGATAATCTAACACGAGCGATTTTACGTAAAGCCGAGTTAGGTTTCTTAGGAGTCATTGTTCTAACAGAAATACAAACACCTCTTTTAAAAGGAGAATTAAAAGATGAATATCTATTTTTTAAACTATTAAACGCAAAAGTAAGCGCTGGAGATTTTGATTTGCGCTTAGCTGTTTTTCTATTATTTTTTATTAACTGATTTATTGTCGGCATTGATTATAAAAGCCAGCCCTTGAAATCAAGGTCTGACCTTGGTGCAATCAAAATACTAAAGATTTAAAACTGAGATCATTATAGACGAATCTTTAGGGCTTGTCTACCCCGTCTACCCTATTAAAGGAAACCCTGTTATAAAGCGGAAAATAATAGGTATTATAGGTGTAATTAAGGGGAATACAAAAAACACAAATAACAAAACCAAAAAGAAACCGTATCTTTCTAGTAAGTTCAACTGCCTTTCATATTTATATGGCAAAACAGCCGCCAATATTTTGGAACCATCTAATGGCGGAATAGGCATTAAATTAAATAGCCCTAATAATATGTTTATATAAACAATTAAAGAAATAGCCAAAGCAGTTTCGGCTGGTATTGCAGAAATAAACCTAAGCGCCATACCAAAAACCAAAGCAATGGCAAAATTAGAAACAGGGCCTATGCCAGCTACCATAGCTGGCCCCCATTTTTGGTTTTTAATATTATAAGGGTTATACGGCACTGGTTTTGCCCAGCCAAAAACAAAACCACCTCCAATATAAGAAAGTAATGGCACCAAAAAAGAACCCATAAAATCCAAGTGCTTTAAAGGGTTAAAACTTAGCCTGCCAAGATCTTTTGCAGTATTATCGCCCAACCTTTTAGCCATTAAACCATGGGAAACCTCGTGTACCACCACCGACATAATAAGCACGGCTAGGTTAAATATTAGAAGCACTGTTTGATCCATCTTAAAATATATGTTAGTGTAATTTCTATCATAATAGCATAAGGAGGCAGAGAATTAGAGTTTTAAAAGCTCTAAACCCTAACCCCTAAAAGCTAAAAGCTATTCAAATGGTTTGTCCAACATGTAAGAAAACTAGCGGGTTCAGGATTAAGCGCGTACTGCTACGTGGTCATTATAATCCAACTGTAAAACAAAAGCAGCACCCTAATCTACAGTGGGTTACTCTTAGCTTGGGCAAAAGAATAAAAGCCTGTGCCAGCTGTATAAAAGCTTCTCAAAAGAATTCAAACTACTTTAGAGAAATAGCTCCGAAATTGTACAAGTAATATTAAAAATACCCCGGCAATACGTCGGGGTATTTTTTGTTATAGAAACTATTTACCATGCCCGAAACCGCCTATACGAATCAAAAAGCTATCAGATATATCGAAACCTCGTTTGTCTTTAACCGCAGGATCTTGAACCAAATTATAAATAGCATCGCCATTGTCTTTATGTAAAACAACATAAAGCAACTGGCCTGGTTTATATTCTTTAACTAAATCCACTGGAACATAAGTATGCTTGCCTGCCTCTAAAAATCGGCTGGTACCAACCAACGTATCGAACTTGTTATAAACATCTTCGTAAACTGCAACAAAACCTGGCCAATCCAATGTAACTTTGTCCCCAAAGGTGGTGGATTGGTGATCAACGTCGGCACGGGTGTGCAAACAACGATCAACGACTTGTGGCACCTGGTTGGCAGTCAGACGACGTTGCAAGAAACCTATGAATCTGCGCGTCACGCTGACTTGCAACGTAATGCGGTTAATACAACCCGTGCTCGCATTCAACTTGGTTGGTCGCATTGGACTTCTCTTGAGTCGGGCGTCGACGAATTGCTCGGACGCAAAAAATAATCAGCGAAACAAATCTTCTTGAGGCGGTCGCACCAGCTCGCTGATTTTTGAGTCGCGGAACCA